>VXNE01000309.1:0-8568 GCA_009840715.1 Gammaproteobacteria bacterium | reverse complement strand
TGGGAGGACAGTGCGTTGGCGCACCACCGGCGGACCGTCGAGCGGGGCTCCCGGGGCCGCGGGGAGTCGTTGGCTTCGGCAGGTGCTCGCCCGCGCTTCGACTTCTTGATCGCCGGGCGGCGTGGCCGCGTTGCCGGCGACTGCCCGACCCGTCGTCGTGCAAGGCTGACACGGCGCGGCCGGCCCGCAGTTTGCCCGGCTGCGGCTGTGCGTTCATTTCGTCCGAAACGGAGTAAGTCATTGGTGGCGAATGTTCGTCGTAAAGGAACGAGTTGTCAACGATATGATGCGTTAACACGCGGTCGTGACTGGAAATTTCTCGCCGGAATTCGCTACTTTTAGCGGATGACCCCGGCTGACGTGGTGGCGGCAATCCGCTTCGAGATGCACCGACGCGGTTGGAGCGCGTTGCGCACCGCCCGGGAAGCCGGACTTCCCGCCAACGCGATTCGGTACGTCCTGGAAGGTCGTGAGCCGAGGCTCGGGCGGCTGATCGAGATCTGTAACGCACTTGGCCTCAAGCTGTACGTGCAGCGCACGGGGGCATCGGCTGACGATGACCAGGAGCTTGCCGGCAACCGGCTGCAACGCCTGGAGTCGATCGCCCGGACGCTGAACCGGGTCGTCATGGAGGTGGGGGGCGACCCGATTCCCGAGGAGTTGCCGCCCGTCGCGGCCGGTTTTCGATCCGTCACGATGGTCGACCTTGCATCGGCTGCGCCGGACGGGGCGGCTGCGGCGCCCGAACAGCCTTCGGGGGTGGTGTGGTTTCGAAGCGACTGGCTGGCCGAGCACGGGCTGGACGCCGCGCAATGTTCCATCATCAAGGTGCGCGGCGAGTCGATGGAACCGACGTTTCCGGACGGCTGTTCCGTGCTGGTGAACCGCACGAGCCGCGGGCGGCAGGCGGGACGAACGTTCGTGCTGCGCACGGTCGATGGGGTAGTTGTCAAGCGGCTTGCCCTGGAGGGCCGGACGTGGTTCCTGGTGAGCAGCCATCCGGATTGGCCGCCGGTGGAATGGCCCGCCGGGGCCGAGATTGTCGGGCGCGTGGAATGGATGGCCATGTCACTCTGACCGGGAGCCCGTGTTCACCATACAGTCCGACTTCCGTGGCGCCGGAGTCCGGCTCTTGAGAGCACAGCGAGTCGTCGCGAGCGACGGGAGCACGGCCACGTGAGGAGGGCGAAAAGAGCGGCTGATCGCCGCTGGGGCATGGAGCGAGAATTGCGCGTTCGAGTGCGCAACGCCAACGAGGGCGTGACGGACGGGGGTCGCGCGCGGGACCGGCGCGCCGACAAGGTCGAGCGTGTGGAGCCGGACGACCCCGAGCCCTGACGCCGCCATACCCGCGCGGCTCTTGGCCAACTGGTAGCCTGCGGGTCACGGCGACCACGCTGCGGCGCTTGCGTGCCGGGCAGGCGCGCGCCAGGATTTGCCTGTGGTCGCCAGCATCATCCCATTGACAAGCGCGTCTGCCAGCCTGCCGTACTACACGGAGGACAGCCGCTACGCGCGCGGCGCGCATCGGCGCGCTAGCCGGTGGGCCGGCACCGGTGCCGCAGAGCTGGGCCTGACCGGCAGTGTCGCTCCAGCGACGTTCGCGGCACTTCTGGAGGGCTCCCTTCCGGGCAGCGGCATCCGATTCGGACGCAGTAGAGCAGGCATGCCGGAGCGCCGCCCGGGTGTTGACGTCACGCTTTCCCCGCGGAAATCCGTATCGGTCGAGCTGTTCGGGGCCAGGAACCGGGCTGTGCGGCAGGCCCACGACGAGGCGGTCGTCGAGACGGCCGAGTACATCGAGCAGCAGTGGTTTCGGATACGCCGCTACAACAAGGCCACACGGCGTCGGGAGACGATACCGGCGAAGGGTATGGTGGCGGCCCTGTTTCGGCATGTGACCAGCCGGTCGCTGGACCCGCAACTCCATACCCACGTACTGGTGATCAATTGTGCCCTGGACGAGGAGGGCGGGTGGTGCGACCTCGCGTTGAACGAGATTCTGAGGCGGCCGCATCTGATCGGTGCGGTCTATGACAACGCACTCGCCGTAAGACTGCGCCGCATCGGTTTGGCCCTGAAGCCCTCCCGCATAGGGCACATGCCGGGCTACGAGATTGCGGACTACGGGCAAGAGCTGCTCGCGGCGTTCTCGGGTCGCCGCAAGGAGATTCTGCAGTACATCGCACAACGCGACCTGGCGTACAGCGCGGGCGCGGCCCGTGTGGCGACGCTGGCGACACGGCGGGCAAAGGCAGAGCCGACGGTGACCGAGCTCGAGGCGATGTGGCGGGACCGATACGTTCAACTCCGTTCGGGTCGCCGACGCGTCCGTATTCCGCCCGTTGGCGGCGCGGATGAGGCCGAAGCACCGTCGGTGTTGGAGATCGTCGCGCGTGTGGCGGCGGAAGAGGAGGAACGCGTCTCGGCGTTCCCGGCCGAACGGCTACTGTCGATGGCACTCGCCCGCTGCCGGGGCAGGCACACGCGAGTGGAGGTCGAGGAAGCGATTGCCACGATGGTGCGGCACCGCCATCTGGTCGCAGGCGAACGGCGCGGGGTCGGTGCCACGTTCGTCACCGAGGACTGCCGGCGCGCGCGCAAGGAGGTGATCCGGGTCGCGCGAGCGGAAGAGGGCGGCGGGCACCCACTAGTCGAGCCGGCCGCGATCCCGGTGGAAGCGGGGGCCGGCCTCAGCGACGCGGAACGCGCGGCCGTGCGCGTGTGTTTGCTGGCTGACCGTCGAACGGTCGGCGTGCAGGTCTATGCCGGCATCGGGAAGACGCGCGTGGTGCGAGAGTTGGTCGGGTCGTGCCAGGACCGTACGGTGATGGCGGTGGCTCCGACGGCAGCCGCGGCGGACGCGCTCGGTCGCAACGCGGCAATCCCGTCGCGTACGCTTCGCTCATTCCTCCGGCGGTATCGCGATCTGGCGTTCGGCATCGACGAACACCTGCCGGCGAGCGAGCGCGGGCGGCTTGTCGGCGCGCTGCTCGTCGTCGACGGTGCGGCAGCCATGTCCACCCGCCAGATGCGGGACCTGTTGCGCGTTGCGGACGCGCTAGGGCTCGCGAGAGTCGTGCTGATCGCCGACCGTAAGGACTTGCGCAGCCGGGAGGCCGAACAGGTGTTTCACGTGCTGCGCGCCGCCGGCATGCCGGTCGCGCTGATGGATCGGCAGGGACGCGTGGCGCGAGGTGGGTTGCGCCGGGCGCTGCTCGATGCGCTCGGCGACCTTGGGATACCGGCCGAGGCTGACGTGCTCGAGGTGCCGTGGGACGCCATCGCCGAGGTGTCGGCACGGGCGTGGCTGTCACTGCCCGACGAGAGCCGCGCCACGACGGCGATCGTCGCGCAGTCGGACGCGACGGCCGGGCGGATCAACGACGTCGTCCAGGAGGGCCTGCGCGAAGAGGGCGTACTGAACGGGCCGACGTTCGTCGTCGAGGTGTTGGTGGACCGGGGTCTGTCCGCGGCACAAAAGCGGGAGGCCGACTCGTATGCGCCGGGGGACGTTCTTGTTTTCTCGGCAAACCGGCCCACATATCGCATTCGCGCGGGGGATACGTGTGACGTCATGGCGGTCGAGACGGACGGCGATCGGGCAAAGCTGCGTCTGGTTCATCAGGGCGGCACACCCCGACACCTGGCCTTGGGGTCGAGCATCCTGTACGACTACGATGTCTGCCGGCCGGTCACTGTCACACTGCAGGCGGGCGATCTCGTCCGGTGGACGCGAACTGATGCCCTGCGTGATCTGGTGGCGGGGCAGTTGGCGACGATCATCACCGTCGGGCCTCGGCGCATCACCATCGAGGCGGAAACCGGGCGGCGGCTGCGACTGGAGCGCGACGATCGGCACCTCCGGCATCTCCGGCTGGCGTACTGCAGCACCGGGTGCGAGTCCTTCGGCGGACCGCAGCGCCGCGTGCTCGGAGTCATCGACTCGAGCCTGGCGCGCCCCGCCGAGCAACGGGATTTCCGTGACGGTGTCCGCTTGGCGGGGGAGGGCTCGGTGATCCTCACGGACAACGCTGCTCTCCTGCGCCTTGACCCGGCGGGGGACCCGACCCCGTTGCGCGTCGTCGCGGAAACAGGAACCGGGGCGGACCTCCGCCAACCGATAGAGGGACTGCTGCCGGCTGGCGCCATTGGGAGCAAGGCATTGCCCGACACCTCGTGGACGGAGCATCTGGCACGGCAGGAGGCGCACCGGGTGGGCGTCCTCGAAGAGGAGTACCGTACCCTGACGCGGGGCTGGCGCCGCCTACAGCACGCGGCCGAGAGGGCGAATCGGCACGTGTCCCGCTACCCACAACATGAATACGTCGGTGAGCGCCTTGACCGTCTCGCAGGGCAGCAGGCACTGCCGGATGGCTTGCGTACTCGCGTTGTCGGCGCCGTCGCGCTGCACGTTGCGGAGACGCTGACGCGAGATACGATCGGGGCAAGCGCGGCGCGGATCGAGACCGCCATGAGACGCCGGGCAGGTCTGGCGAGCGCGGTCAGCCTCGGAGCAGCCGACCCGGACGTAACCACGAGCCCGGACTACGCGCATTGGCGACGCGAACTCGAGGCGGCAACTGTGGCAGCCGAACTTGGCCTGCGGAAGCCGATTGCGTGGCCGCGCGCGACACCTTCTGCGCGGCGACGCCTGGACGCGGCGATCGCCTGGGCGTTGCGCAAGCTGGAGGACGATGACGAACGGATCGCGCAGCGCATGGTCGCCAGGCGAGCGGCCCGGTGGCAGCGGGACTGGCTCACCCTACTCGAAGGGGAGCAACAGGGGCGTGAGTCCGACCCGCATCACGTCGAGCGGCTGATTGAACGTCTGTCGGACCTGCGCGGCGACCGCGCCCTGTCGTTTGAGACCAGCAGGTCAATGCTCGACATGTACGAGACCCGGGAGTCCCTGGTCGAGTACCGCGTGGTGGCACAGGACCGCGACAGGATGATCACGGAGGCGGGCCAGCAGTCCCAGTCGGTGTGTCGGCATCGCTCTTTCGGCGACGTGCTCGCAAGGGCCGAGCGCCTCGTGGACCGGCGAGGCTTGCCGGCGCCCCAGCGCGTTGACCTGTCCGATTGGGTCGAGCGCTCCCGGGAGGAAAGCGTCCTCGCCGACCGGTGCGACGCCGCGCGGGCGGCAATCGGAGCGGCACTCGCCCAGCTGCACGCCACCGATGGGAGCGGACTCGACGCCCTGTACGGCGAGGTGGCGGCGGCACGGGCTGGAGGAGCGATGCACTCGGACGCCATGCGGAGGGTTCCACATGAGGCTCGACTTCTTGCCGACAGTGTGGACGAGGCCGGAGAGACGCTGAGTGCCCGAGAACGGCATACGCAGTGGCGGGCTGGCTGGGCCGAGTTCGCGAGGGACTGCAAGGCCAATCGCCTGGACCCGGATGGGGCGCCCGGATACCGGTCGCACGCCCGGGCGGCCGACCGACTTGTCGCCGACCCGTACTTGCCGCGAGCGACTCGGGCGGAGATTGTGGCATGGCGGGAGTCGAGCTACGCACGACGCGACGCGAACGCGTGGTCTGCAGCCAGACGGAAGGACATCGAAGATACCCTTCGGCAGTTCGCTGAGCAGGATCTCGACGGGCTCGACCTGGTCGTCCGTCAACTTACGGAAGGGAGGGACGCCGCGCAGGAGGGGCCCCCGGAGCAGGTCGGGCGGTTTGAACGCGCGAGGCTGATCGATGCGGTCGACACGGCCGATGCCCAAATCGCCACGTCCACAGAGTTCGCACGGTGGAGGGCCGACTACGCTGCACACGTCTCACGCCAGCGGGGAGATCCGTTTGGATCTCCGGAGTGCCGTCCGCACGTTCGACGGGCCCGGGATCTACTCAAAGCGACGACGTTGGCTCCGGCACAGCGCGGCGCCCTTGAAGACTTCCTGGTCGCCCATGCCGAAGCTCTGGCGGCAGCGATCGCCACGGCGGTCGACTACGTCACCTCCGCAACGACCGAGCCGGTGGGCGACACTTACGACCGCCTGGACGAACTGTGCGCAGAGGCCGAGGTCGCGTCGGACGACCCCCTGCCCGACGAGACCGCCCGGGTGCTGCGTGAACGCCTGGCGCAAGGGAGAGCCACTGGCAGCGCGGAAGCGGCCTTCGCGCGGTGGTGGACGCGGTGGACGGAGTACGAGAGCCTGGTCAGGGCCCAACAGCGGGATCCGTACGCAGGCGCGATCGCAACGCGCCTGGCCGCACACGCGGCCCGATTCGACTCCGCCCTTCTTGCTCCGCAGCATCGCGCGCGGGCCACGCAGGTCGTCTCAAGCGTGTTCGAGGCCTGGCACCCGGAGTGGCAGACGTTCGTGGCCAAGTGTGCGCGGGAGGACGAACCGCCCTTCGCGGCCGAAGGCGTTGATGTCCATCTGGAGGCGACGCGTGACCTGCTGGCGGCGGCCGCTCACCTCGGTCCCGGGCCACGACAACACCTGCAGGACGTGCTGAGTCAGCACAAGACCTTCAAGGCCGCGCAGGAGTACTACGACGACATCCGAGAGCGCTGGGAGATGGTTGAGGACCAGGCCCAAAGCGACGGGGTGGCGCCGTTCGATCTGGCGGAGGCCGACTCGCTCTTGATCGAGATGAGGTCCATAGTAGGCGCGTCGGAATACTTCACTGCCGTTCAGCGGCGGGGCCTGCAGGAGACCCTGGGCGCGGCGGTGCGTCACCGGCGTCAGAGCCTTGGCAGCGACTACCAGCCTCCGTACTGAAGCCGTGTGCAGCCGGCGGCCTGCGTGCGCGGCTTCGGGACGCTGTCCGACATGGACCTCGCGGAGGCTCCCGCAGCGGCGCATCCCGACGCCATGCCGAGCCGAGTTCCGTGTGGTGCCAGCCGCGGACTTGTCGCGTGCGACCGGGAGATGCGGCCACAGCGCCAAGCGGGCCCGCTTCGGGTGCGATTGACGCCCGACTCCAGGGCGCCAAGGCTTCGGGGGCGCGTCTAGAGTGACGGGTCCTCCCCGCCGCGCGGTCCTTTGGGCGAGCGCGATTCGGGGTCGACGTTACGCCGAACGACACAGCGTCATGCGCGCGGAGGCGAGCGCCGGGCCTGTCGTCGCTTCCGACGGCCGCGACTAAGGCCGGCTCCGCTGGTAGCGACGATATGCGGCGTCCACAACCGCTTCTGCGCGCCCTCTTGGCAGGACGCTGGAGAGAGTGTCTTCCATCGCCTCGTCCTGGCCCAGCCTGACCATTTCGTCAAGCGTCGCTTCCAGGACCACGGTCAGCGCTTCGGGGATGCTGAGCCCTTCTCCGTCCGCGGCAGGGGATCGGAGTAGGACGGCTGTCTCGACGATCGCGGCAAAGAGTTCCCGCTGCTGGACCGGCTCCAACACCAGTTCATGCTCCCTCGCATGCCCCTGAGCTCCGCCGTTCCCGTTGCCAAGCGCCCGCTGTCGCATGAAAGCGGACATGGTCTTTCCGGCCCGCCTGGCGCGGGCGCGGATATGTTCCCACTCGATTGCCGAGCAGTAGATGCTGTGCGATGTCCTGGGCTCCTGAGTATCCTCTCCCATAGATGTCAGCCCGTCGTCAGGTCGAGCGATGGATCGTCACCGCGCTGCACCCGGCAAGCCTGCACCAGGACCTCGATGGCTTCTCTCGGCGTAAGACCCAGGCGTGGGAGTGGCTCCAGCAACGCCTCGCACGCACACCGCAACTGACGCACCTCCTCAAGTAGACGTCTCTGCTCGGCAGCCGACAGGATCAGTCGTGGCTCGTCATCCAGAGCGTTGGATACGACCAGAGCGGACACGCTCATGCCCCGCTCTGCAGCAAGGACCTTCAGTCGGTGCCACTCGGCCGACGTGCAGCTGAGGCTGCGCCGGCGGCTACTCATCTGCCGTCAGTTGGTCGTCTGCCGCCAGGATCATCTCGGCGCGCTCGACGAGTCTCTCCCAAGTTTCGGCGTCCGCGTGCGATTCCACCCGCCACTGCTCGACCAGCGTTAGCAACGCGACGTCGCGGCGGACGGTTCGCAACCAGGCCGGCGGCCCGGCGTCGGCGTCCGCGACAGGGTCAAGGGCCCGCTCGATGAGGTAGCGCGCGACCGGGAGGTGGGCGGCGCGGGCGCGTTTCTTGACGCGCTCCCATTCGACGTCCGTGGCCGTGATACTGCGTGGACGACGGACCATACGGTTCGTAGGTTCCGGTTTCGGCAATTGCAATGCACTCATCAGGACACCAAAGCCTATTGTAGGAAAAGAACCAAAAGCGATCCAATATTGAAAGCTATCGGTGAAAAGATGCATCAAGGACAAGATCTCAAAAAACGCTAGGAAATATATCTAGCATGCATGAAAAAGGCACTATTCGCATTCGAACCCACAGGAACCTCCTCTAACGCTGAAGCACTCTTAAGATGCTGATTAACCAGTAAAAAACTTACCCCAGAATACCTCTGAGTCGCTCTCAAAATGGTAGGAAAAGGGGGTTCCCAGACCCCCCACCTTGGCACGGCAGGGCGTTAGCGGCAGCGCTTGAGGGCGCGTTAGTACGGCAGCTGGACTGGCCCTTGGGTTTCCGGGCGGGGGAGGGCGGTGCGGAC
>VXNE01000406.1:1871-11388 GCA_009840715.1 Gammaproteobacteria bacterium | reverse complement strand
ATGACCCGGTCCCGCGCCGAGACCGGCGCGAGATTGAGCTGCCAGAGCAGGTAGTCCGTCAGCGACTCGCCGCCGCTCGCGAACTCGCGGTCCCGCTCGGCGGACACGGTCCCCGCCGACGGCGGCGCCATGGGCGCCGCCTGGTAGATCTCGTCCCAGCTCGTGTCGACCGGGAGCTCCCCCGGAATCTCTGAGTCGGCGAAGGAAACCTCCTCCGACGCCCCCTGCGCCCAGTCCGCCTCGGGGGAGTCGTCCTCTTCCCACGACCCGTCCGCCGCCTCCCGCTCCTGGTAGTCGTCCGCCTCCTCGCCGTACTCCGCGCCCTCCTCCTGGTCGGACTCCGCGTCGTCCGGATAGTCCAGCATCGGGTTCGTTTCGATGGCCTCCCGCACTTCCTGGGCGAGTTCGACGGACGAGAGCTGCATCAGGCGTATCGCCTGCTGGAGCTGCGGCGTCATCGTGACCTGCTGGCCGACCCGGAGGGACAGCGCGGGCTTCATCGTTCGTACCCGGATCGCGTGATGTGCCGCAGTTTCCCGAACTTGCCCCGCGCACGGCAAGTCCCGCATGGCAAGTTTCGTGCCGTTACAGTTCGAAGCGCTCGCCGAGATACACCCGCCGCACGGTCTCGTTCGCGAGGATGGCCTCCGCGTCCCCCTCGGCGATGATGTGTCCCTCGTTGACGATGTAGGCCCGGTCGCAGATGTCGAGCGTCTCGCGGACGTTATGGTCCGTGATGAGAACGCCGATCCGCCGCCGTGCAAGGCCCAGGATCTCCCGCCTCAGATCGTCCACCGAAATCGGGTCGATGCCGGCGAAGGGCTCGTCCAGCAGGATGAACGCGGGCTCGCCGGCGAGCGCCCGGGCGATCTCCAGGCGGCGACGCTCGCCGCCCGAGAGACGCTCTCCGAGCGTCGTGCGGATATCGTTCAGCCGGAACTCCTCCGCCAGGCGCTCGACCAGGCGCCGCCGCTCGGTACGGCCAAGGTCGCGCCGCAACTCGGCGATCGCGTAGAGGTTGTCCTCCACCGACAGCCGGCGGAAAACGCTCGCCTCCTGCGGCAGGTAGCCGATGCCCGCGCGGGCCCTGTCGTGCATGGCCGCGCGGCTGAGGTCAGTGCCGTCGAGCAGGATCGCGCCCGCGTCCATGCGGACCAGGCCCACGATCATGTAGAAGCAGGTCGTCTTGCCGGCGCCGTTCGGGCCGAGCAACCCCACGATCTCGCCGCTGGCGAGACGCAGGGTGACATCGTCCACGACCGTTCGGTCGCGGTAGCGCTTCCGGAGGCCGTTGGCGGACAGCTCAGCCACCGCCGCACACCGGCCGACGGGCGCCGCTAACGGCTCTCGCCCTCATTCCGATCCGGCTGCCAGATCATCTCCACCCTGCCGTCTCCGTCGCCCGCCGCGTCGATCCTGCCTGCCCGCACGTCGTAGTGGATGACCTCGCCGCGGATCTCGTTCGGCTCCTGCGCCAGGTACGCCCGACCGAGCAGCTCCACGCGCTCTTCCGCCGCGTGGTACACGATCCGCTCGGCGTCGGCCTCGACCGGCGCGGCGTCCGGCCAGGGCCGCTGCCGGTAACGGGCGAGGTCACCCTCCGCAGCAACGTGGACGACCCGGTCCCCGTCGTATTCGATGACCATGCGGTCGGCCTCGACGCGCAGGGTGCCCTGTTCCATCCTTACGTCGCCCGTCAGGATGGTGCGTCCGGCGGCGTCGACCTCCGCGTGATCCGCGCGCCAGTGAATGGGCTGTTCCGCATCGTCGAGCGCAGGCGCCTGCGCCGCGGCGGCGGCGACGCCCAGCAACACGATCGCGGCGCAGGGAAGGGGCTTCAAGCCTGGCACCCGGCGCCGTCGGCCCGCGCTCCCGCGCATGTCGAACCCTTGGCCCATCAAGAATCGCCGTCGCCAGGGCGTGGGGCGGAGACGATATGGACCCGTTGTCCGGGCGCAGACGAGAGGCGCATCCACCCGCGTTCCAGGTCGCCTTCGAAACCGGCCGCGGTACTGCGCCGGCCGGGCGCCTCGATCATAACAGGCCGGTCCGTACGGGCGACTTGACGCTCCGGATAGACGTACAGCGACGCCGTACTGACGACCAGCACGCCCCCGTCGCCGAGGTCGCGCCGCAGGACGACGTTCTCGCGCAGCAGCAGTTGCTCTTCCGGCGCGCCCGAGGGTCCGGCAACGGTCCGCAGCACGCCGCGGTCGGCCGAGACATGCCACGGCGGCGTCTCCGGCGGATAGAGGTCCAGCGCCGGGCCCTCGAGCGTCGCAAGTCCCTGCCTCTCGTACTGGCGGATCTCGTCGGACGCGATCCGGTAGCGCAAGGCGCCGTCTTCCCGGAACTGCGTGATCACGGCTCCGTCTATGTACACGTCCGGTTCGTCCTGGAGTTCCGGCGGCAGCTCCGGCGCGGGCCGATCGTCGGACTGCAGGAACACCAGCGCAAAGACGAACGCCGCCGCGAATCCACCGCCCCAATGCCAGCGCTTCATGTGGGCCGGCTACCCCGGCCCGGACCCGCGGGCCTTGAGCAGCGCATCGCGCCACAGGCCCCGCGCGACCAGGATCAGGTGGCACGCCTCGCGCACCGCCCCCGCCCCGGGAGCCGTCGCGGTCACGTAGTCCGCCTCGGCAAGAACCGCCGGGTGCGCGCCAGGCACGCTGATCCGGAAGCCGACGCGGTCGAACAGGGCCAGGTCCGGGATGTCGTCGCCCACGTGCGCCATCCGTTCCGGCGCGATCCCCGTGGCCCGGCCCAACTCCGCCAATGTCCCCGCCTTGTCCGCCACTCCCTGGTGGACGTGGGCGATGCCGAGTTCCCCCGCGCGCCGTCCGACCGCCTCGGAGTCCCGCCCCGAGACGATCGCCACCGGTACCCCTGCCTCCTGGAGCATCTTGATGGCCGCGCCGTCCTGCGCGTGGAAGGCCTTGGTCTCGACGCCGCCGTCCGAGTAGTGCAGGCGGCCATCCGTCAGGACGCCGTCGACATCGAGGATCAGCAGCTCGACCTTCCGGGCGCCCGACAACGCCTCGGACGGGAACGCGGCCGGATCGGGGCGTAGAACGGTCACGCCTGGCCGGTCACGCCTGGTGGTAGAGGAGCACCATGTAGCCGATCCACGCCAGTACCATCACGGAACCCTCGAAGCGCGTGATCGTCGGCCGCGAGCCGATGGCGTAGGCGAACAGGACCAGCAGCGCCGTCAACGCCGCCATCATCCCGAAATCCCGCCACAGGACGTGTGCCTCGATGCCCACCGGGTGCACGAGCGCCGGCACGGCCATCACCGCGAGGATGTTGAGGATGTTCGACCCGACGACGTTGCCGATCGCGATGTCGGGGTGTCCCTTGATCGCGGCGCCGAGCGTGGCCGCCAACTCGGGCAGGCTGGTACCCACGGCCACCACCGTCAGCCCGATGACGAGTTCGCTGACGCCGAGCAGGCGCGCGATCTCCGTTGCGGCCCACACCAGCATCCAGGCCGCTGCCAGCAGGACCGCCAGGCCGACCGCCGTCCACACGACCGCGCGGGCCGTGGTCATGCTCGGCAGTTCCTGGAGTTCCTCCTCGAGGGTCTCGCGAATCCCGTGCGCCGCCCCCCGTTGCTTGCGCATGAGCCGGTGCATGACGAGCCAGAGGCCGGCCAGCAGGAGCAGCCCGTCGAACGTGCCGAGCCACAGGTCGAAGAGACAGATCAGCGCAAGGAGCGTAGCCGCGATGAGCCAGGGCAACTCCAGCTTGAGTACGCCCGGCGCGAACGGCAGTGGCGCGACCATGGCCGTCACTCCGAGCACGAGCCCGACGTTCGCGATGTTCGAACCGATCGCGTTCCCGATCGCAAGGGAAGACGATTCTTCGAGCGCCGCCGCCAGGGCCACCAGGATCTCGGGCGCCGAGGTGCCCACCGAAACCACCGTGAGACCGATGAGGACCTTGGAGACGTTGAGGTTGCTGGCGGTGGCCGCCGCCCCGGAGACGAATCGGTCGGCGCTCCAGATCAGGGCGACGAACCCGAGGATCAATGCCAGGATCGGGAGCCACATGGGGGCGGACCGTCAGCCCGGGTGATGCATGCGGGGACGCGACGATCGCCAGGGATCCTGGTCCTCGGCGCGTGCTCGCGCGACCGTGCCGCACGCGTCTCGACTCCTCACGATCGGGTACCGCTCACCATTTTCTCCAGTATCGCTACGCTTTCGTGCGTTACCGTCAGCCCCGGAGCGCGAGCACCGGCGGGACCGGCCGTCACAACCGCCGTCCTGCTCCACGCCTCCCGACCGCTGCAGCGGCATGTTAACGTGAATCGGCCACCGCTAAGGGCGGCCATCCAGGGACAGCCGGAACGGAAAGGGATGAAGGAATCCATCGCGGGACTCGTGCGCGCCCACGTGCAGGATGCCGAGGTCAAGGTGCACGCCGACGGCAATCACTTCCAGGTGGCCGTTAC
This sequence comes from Gammaproteobacteria bacterium, assembly GCA_009840715.1. Lineage (GTDB taxonomy): Bacteria > Pseudomonadota > Gammaproteobacteria > Pseudomonadales > Azotimanducaceae > VXNE01. The sequence goes on along the minus strand of VXNE01000406.1, from coordinate 6,929 downwards.
CAGTCCGGCATTCGCCGGGCTCAGCCGCGTGCGGCGCCAGCAACTCGTCTACCAGGCCATCGGGGAACTGATCCGTGACGGTTCCGTCCACGCGGTGACCATACGCGCCGTAACCCCGGAGGAGGCCCGGGAGTCCCGCGACGCCGAGCGGGACGCGGGCGGGTCTGGCTGACCCGGGCGGGCGCCACCTTGGACAAGCTGATCATCCGCGGCGGGACGCCGCTCTCCGGAAAGCTGACGGTCTCGGGCGCCAAGAACTCCGTCCTCCCGATACTGGCGGGCGCGCTCCTGGCGGAGGGGCCCGTGCGCATCCACAACGTGCCACGGCTCCGGGACGTGGCGACGATGATCGCCCTGCTGCGCAATCTCGGGGCCGACGTCGCCGGAGAGGACACGACCGTCGAGGTGACCCAGTCCAGCGTGTCCCGCTTCCGCGCGCCCTACGACCTGGTCAAGACCATGCGGGCGTCGTTCCTGCTCATGGGTCCCCTGCTCGCGCGTTTCGGCCGCGCCGAGGTTTCCCTTCCGGGTGGTTGCGCCATCGGACCGCGACCGGTCGACCAGCACCTCAAGGGATTCGAAGCGCTCGGCGCGGAGGTGGAGCTACAGGGCGGCTACGTCAGGGCGCGCGCCGCCCACGGACTGCGCGGCTGCAGGATCGCGCTCGACGTGCCCACGGTCGGTGGCACCGAGAACCTGCTCATGGCCGCAACACTGGCCCGCGGCACGACGCGGATCGAGAACGCCGCCCGGGAACCCGAGATCGTCGACCTGGCCGAGTGCCTCCTCGCGATGGGCGCGCGCATCCACGGGCACGGCACGGCCACCATCGAGATCGAGGGGGTTCCGGCCCTCCGGGGATCCGAACACCGCGTCATGCCGGACCGCGTCGAAGCGGGTACGTACCTGATCGCCGCCGCGGCCACGCGGGGAAGCATACGGCTGCTGAACGGGCAACCGTCCTCCCTGGGCGTGGTCCTGCAGAAGCTCGAGGACGCCGGCGCGGCCATCGAGGCCATGCCCGGCGGGATCGCCCTGGATATGGCCGGCGAGCGACCGCGCGCGGTGGACATCGCGACCGCACCCTACCCCGGCTTCCCGACCGACATGCAGGCACAGTTCCTGGCGATGAACACCGTCGCACGCGGCACCAGCCGGGTGGTCGAGACCATCTTCGAGAACCGTTTCATGCACCTGAACGAGCTGTCGCGGCTCGGCGCCGACGTACGCCTGGAAGGCCTTCGGACGGCCGTCGTGCGCGGCGTGACGCGGCTGCGGGGCGCACCGGTGATGGCGACAGACCTGCGGGCCTCCTTCGGGCTGGTGGTCGGCGCATTGGTCGCGCGGGGCGACACGGTGATCGACCGCATCTACCACATCGACCGCGGCTACGAGGGCATCGAGCGGAAGCTCCGCGCGCTCGGCGCCGACGTACGCCGGGTCTCCGAAGGCCAACCCACGTCGTGATCGGGATGGCGCGCCTCGATACGGGCGCGGCGGACTTCGACGCCGCCCTCGCCCGGCTCGGCTACTGGGAGGCCTCCGGGGACGAGGCGGTCGAGCGCTCGGTCGCGGAAATCGTGCGCGACGTGCGCGAGCGGGGCGATGCCGCCGTGCTGGAGTACTCGCGCCGTTTCGACGGCCTCGATGCGGACAGCCTGACCGAACTGAGGCTCGACGCCGCACGGCTCGCGGAGGCCCACGCCGGCCTCCCCCGGGCCGATCGCCAGGCACTGGACGCCGCCGCGACACGCATCCGCGACTTCCACGAGCGCCAGCTCGAGGACGCCGCGTCCTTCGACTACGAGGACGGTCTCGGCAACCGGCTCGGCCAGCGCGTCGTACCGCTCGACCGGGTGGGCGTCTACGTCCCGGGGGGGCAGGCGGCGTATCCGTCCACCGCGCTCATGACCCTCGTCCCGGCACGCGTCGCGGGAGTCGGACAGCGCATCGTGGTCGTCCCCACGCCGGGCGGCCGACACAGCGACCACGTTCTGGCGGCGCTGCATGTCGGCGGCGCGGACCTCGTGTTCACGATCGGCGGCGCCCAGGCGATCGCGGCCTTGGCTTACGGCACGGCCACGATCCCGCGCGTGGACAAGATCGTGGGACCGGGCGGCGCCTATGTTGCCGCAGCGAAGCGGCAAGTGTTCGGGCCGGTCGGCATCGACAGCATCGCCGGGCCCAGCGAGGTCGTCATCGTCGCCGACGGCAGCGTACCGGTCCGCTGGACCGCCCTCGATCTCTTCTCCCAGGCGGAACACGACGCCGCGGCGCAGGCCATCCTGCTGTCGCCGGAGGCGGAGTACCTCGACGCGGTGGCCCGTCAGATGGAGGCGCTGCTACCGGGGATGTCGCGCCGCTCCGTCATCGCCGCGTCGCTCGCAGCCCGCGGCGCGCTCATCCGCACGCGCAACCTCGAAGAAGCCGTCGACGTCGCCAACCGGCTGGCGCCCGAGCACTTGCAGCTGGCGGTCGCGGACCCGGACGCCCTCCTCCCCCAAGTGCGGCACGCCGGCGCGATCTTCCTCGGCGGGCACGCCGCCGAGGCGCTCGGCGACTACAGCGCCGGACCGAGCCATGTACTGCCGACCTTCGGCACGGCGCGTTACGCATCGCCCCTGGGCGTGAACGATTTCCTGAAGCGCAGTTCGGTGATCGGGATCTCGGCCGCCGGGGCGCCGGCGCTGGCACGCACGGCGGCCGCCATCGCGAGGACGGAGGGCCTCGAGGCGCACGCCCTGTCCGCCCTCGCGCGCCTCGAGGACATCTGAGCCCCAGCACCCATGACGACGCCCACCGCCGCACACGAGCGGAACCTCGCCGTGCGGGGCTTCCGGACCGATCCCGCGCAGGCCGCGGCGCTGCGCGAACTCGACGCGCTCCACCACCGTCTCGACGGGATGCACCGCACGGATCCCGGCGTGCTGCGGCGCGTCGCCCACGCGCTCCGGAGCGGCCTTGCGGCATTCCAGCGGCGCCCGGCGCCACAGGTCGGCGGGCTGTACCTGTGGGGCGGTGTCGGCCGCGGCAAGACGTACCTGATGGACCTGTTCTTCGAGTGCCTCCCCTTCGAGGCCAAGCTCCGCCTCCATTTCCACCGCTTCATGCTGCGCGTGCACAACGACCTGCGCCGCCTGGCCGGCGTCCCGAATCCCCTGGAGCGCGTCGCGGACGGCATGGCCGACGAGGCGGCCGTACTGTGCTTCGACGAGTTCTTCGTTTCCGACATCGGCGACGCGATGATCCTGGGGGAATTGGTCGGCGCGTTGCTCGACCGCGGCGTCACCCTGGTCTGCACGTCCAACGTCGAGCCGGGGCGCCTCTACGAGAACGGGCTGCAGCGGCGGCGGTTCCTGCCGGCCATCGAGCGCATCGAGACCCGGATGCAGGTGCTGCACCTCGACGGCGTTACCGATCACCGGCTGCGCGTGCTGTCGGACGCAGACACTTACCAGTGGCCGCTGTCCGAGACGGCGGAAGCGCGGCTCGCGGAGTGCTTCGCGGCACTCGCGCAGCAGCCTCCCAGGGAAGCGGAGCGGCTGGAGGTGAACGGCCGCGAGATACGTACGCGGTTGCGCACCGACGACGTGGCCTGGTTCCACTTCGCCGAACTCTGCGAGGGGCCGCGCAGCCAGAACGACTACGTCGAGCTGTCGCGGGAGTTTCACGCGATCGTCCTGAGCGCGGTCCCCGTGTTCGAACGGGCACGGGAGGACGCGGCACGCCGATTCATCGGACTGATCGACGAACTGTACGACCGCAACGTCAAGCTCGTGCTGTCGGCACAGGCGGGCATCGACGATCTCTACCAGGGCGAGCGCCTGCGGGCGGAGTTCGACCGGACCGCCAGCCGCCTCCGCGAGATGCAGTCCCTGGAGTACCTCGGGCGCTCCCACAAACCTTGATCGTCCGCGCGCTCGTTCGATAGAATCCGCGCGCTTCTTACGCCGGATCCTCCGCATGAAGACCGTCAGCACGCGTCCTCAGGATGTCGAGCGCGCGTGGTTTGTCATCGACGCCGAGAGCCAGATCCTTGGCCGCCTGGCGACCGAGATCGCGCGCCGGTTGCGGGGCAAGCACAAGGCCGCCTACACGCCGCACGTCGACACCGGCGACTACATCGTTGTGGTCAATGCGGAAAAGGTGCGCGTGACGGGCAACAAGGCCGCCGCCAAGACGTACTACCGGCACACCGGGTACCCCGGCGGCATCAAGGCGACGCGCTTCGAGAGCATGATCGAGAAGCACCCGGAGCGGGTCGTCGAGAAGGCGGTCAAGGGCATGCTGCCGCGCAATCCCCTGGGACGCGCGGCCTTCCGCAAGCTCAAGGTGTACGCGGGACCCGACCACCCGCATTCGGCGCAGCAACCGAGGCCGCTGGCGCTGTAGCGCGGTAGCCCCCCGCACGCAGCCGCAACGGTCATACAGCCCTAGCAGCCCCGGTCTTCGAGGACAAGCATGGCACAGGGACAGAATTACGGTACCGGCCGTCGCAAGAGTTCCACCGCACGGGTTTTCATACGGCCCGGCAACGGTCGCATCCTCGTGAACGCGCGTCCCGTGGACGAGTACTTCGGGCGGGAAACGGCCCGGATGATCGTGCGCCAGCCGCTCGAGGTCGCCGGCGCGCTGGACCGGTTCGACATCACCGTGACGGTGCGGGGCGGCGGATCGTCCGGTCAGGCCGGGGCGATCCGGCACGGTATCGCCCGCGCTCTCGTGGACTACGACGAGACCCTGCGATCGGACCTGAGGCAAGCCGGCTTCATCACCCGCGACGCCCGGGAAGTGGAGCGCAAGAAGGTCGGACTGCGCAAGGCGCGCAAGCGTCCGCAATACTCGAAGCGGTGATCCGGGGCGGACGTTCACCGGTCGGCCGCCGCGCGTGAGTACGCCTGGCGGAACCTGTTAGGAAGCACGGCGGGAGCAGCCTGTCTTGAGCGACGACAGCATCAACACCGGACGCCGGTACTTCCTGATCGCGTCGACCGCCGCGATCAGCGGCGTGGGCGCGGGGGGGGCCCCCCAACACGTGGTGAAGGGCGGGGCCCCCCG
>VXNE01000406.1:0-1861 GCA_009840715.1 Gammaproteobacteria bacterium | reverse complement strand
ATTGATAGCGCCACCCCCCATATCTACCCGCGTATGTTCGGCGGCAGCGCATGTTGTGTATAAGACCCCGGCGCCGCCATACCGTTCGTCAAGGCCTGGACCCCGAGCGCCAAGGCCCGGGCGCTAGGCGCCCCGATCCGCGTCGACATCGGAAAGCTTCGCCCCGGAGAGATCCTGGGCCCCATCCCGGCCTGGCGGGGCCAGCCGGTCTTCGTCATCTATCGAGCCGCCGAGTCGGTCGAAATGCTCGCGTCCGATACCGCGGACCTCGCCGACCCGGACTCCGAGAACGCGGACATGCAGCCCGACTACGCGCGCAACGCCTGGCGCTCGCGGCGCCCCGAGATCGGCGTCTACGTCGGCCTCTGCACGCATCTCGGCTGCTCGCCCAAGTACTACGGGGAGGTCCAGCCCGAGTCCTTCGACCCGGACTGGCAGGGAGGCTTCTTCTGTCCGTGCCACGGCTCCCGCTTCGACCTCGCCGGGCGCGTGGTCAAGGCGGTACCGGCGCCGGACAACCTGCCCGTGCCGCCGTACTTCTACGAGACGGATGACGTGATCGTCATCGGTGAGGACGGGGAGACCGCCTGATGGCCGAGTCGAAGGCTTCTCCAGCCGATCTCCTCAAGCGTTTCGTAGGGTGGCTCGACGAGCGCATGCCGCTGACCGAGACGATCGAGTACCACGCGACGAAGTACTACGCGCCGAAGAACTTCAACTTCTGGTACTACTTCGGCGTCCTCGCCCTGGTCGTGTTCGCCATCCAGATTCTCTCCGGGATCTGGCTCACGATGTCCTACGTTCCGAGCGGGGACGGGGCGTTCGCGTCGGTCGAGTACATCATGCGCGACGTCGAGTACGGCTGGCTGATCCGCTACGTGCACTCCACCGGCGCGTCCGCGTTCTTCCTCGTCGTCTACCTGCACATGTTCCGGGCGCTGGCCTACGGCTCGTACCGGGCTCCGAGGGAACTGCTCTGGCTCATCGGCATGGCGATCTACCTCGTGCTGATGGCGGAGGGGTTCTTCGGCTACGTCCTGACGTGGGGCAACATGTCGTTCTGGGCCGCGCAGGTGATCGTCTCGCTGGCGGGCGCCATCCCCTTCGTCGGCCCCGAGCTCATGGAGTGGATCCGCGGCGACTACGGCATGTCGGAGATCACGCTGAACCGGTTCTTCGCCCTGCACGTGATCGCGATGCCACTCGCACTGGCCGGGCTGGTGTTCCTGCACATGGTGGCCCTGCACCACGTGGGCTCGAACAACCCCGAAGGCGTGGACATCAAGAAGCAGAAGGACCCCCGGGGCGTCCCGCTCGACGGCATCCCCTTTCACCCGTACTACACCGTGCACGACTTCATGGCCACGATCGGTTTCCTGATCGTGTTCTGCGCCATCGTGTTCTTCGCCCCGGAGATGTTCGGGTACTTCATCGAGAAGCCGAACTTCGAGGAGGCCGATCCGCTCAAGACGCCCGAACACATCGCCCCGGTCTGGTACTACACGCCCTTCTACGCCATGTTGCGCGCCACGACCTTCCCCCTGTTCGGCCTGTCGGCCAAGTTCTGGGGCCTGATCGTCATGGGAGCGGCCATCGTGATTCCCGCCATCCTCCCCTGGCTCGACCGCAGCCCGGTGAAGTCCATCCGGTACAAGGGCCTGCTGTCCCGGCTGATGCTCGCCATGCTGGTCGTCAGTTTCGTGGTGCTCGGCTACCTCGGCACGATCCCGCCGTCGCCCACCGCCACCGCCGCGGCGCAGGTCTTCACCGTGCTCTACTTCGCCTACTTCTTGCTGATGCCGTGGTACTCGCGGATCGACCGGACGAGGCCCGTACCGGAGCGCATCTGGCTCGTGTACAC
>VXNE01000099.1 GCA_009840715.1 Gammaproteobacteria bacterium | reverse complement strand
AACAGCGGGGGCAGCGTCTTATGTTTAAACGCCACCGGGAGGGGACAAGCCCCTCCCCTACGGCGCCCCCCCGTCCACGCGGATCACCGCGCCGGTGGTGAAGCTCGCCGACGGGCTCGCAAGAAACAGCGCCGCGCCCACGATCTCGTCCGGCTCGCCACCGCGGCCGAGGGCCTGGCGCGTCTCGATGGCCTTGAACGCCGCCGGGGCCCACGCTTTGGAGATGTCGGTCAGGAAGGGCCCGGCCTGGATGCAGTTCACGCGGACCTTGCGGCCGAAGGCAAACGCCAGGGAGCGCGTCAGGGAGTTGAGCCCCGCCTTCGCCGCGCCGTAAGGCTCGGAGTTGGGGGAGGGGTCCACCGCAGCGTTGCTGCTGACGTTGATGATGCAGCCGCCGTCGCCTTCGGCCATGCGCTCGCCGACCAGGGCCGACAGCCTGTAGGGCCCCTTCAGGTTCACGCCGACCACCTTGTCGAAGAGGTCCTCGGTGACCGCCGAGAGCTTCGGGTAAAGCGGCGACATGCCGGCGTTGTTGACGAGGATGTCGACCTTGCCGAAACGGTCGTAGGCGGCCTCCACGAGGGCGTCGCACTCGTCCCAGTGGCCGACGTGACACGCGTAGGCCAAGGCCTGCCGGCCTTTCGCCTCGATTTCGGCGGCCACGCTCTCGCAGTTGTCGAGCTTTCGGCTGGTGACGATCACGTTGGCGCCGTGGTCCGCGAACGCCAGCGCCATCTCGCGGCCGAGGCCCCGGCTGCCGCCGGTGATGAGGGCGGTCTTGCCGCTGAGGTCGAATAGCTTATCCATGTCCTACCCCGTAGAATCGCCGGTTCGCTTTCGCGAACGCAGTCGCAAAATCATCGATTCTAACGGAGGGCATACGGCTCATGGGAATGCTGGACGGTAAGGTCGCGCTCGTCACGGGCGCCGGAGGCGGTCTCGGCCGCACGCACGCGCTGCTGCTCGCCGCGGAAGGCGCGGCGGTGGTGGTGAACGATCTCGGCGGCGCGCGCGACGGGACCGGTTCGGGCAGCGCCATGGCGGACCAGGTGGTTGCCGAGATTCAGGCGGCCGGCGGCCAGGCCGTCGCCGACTACGGGAACGTGGCGGACCAGGACCAGGCGCGGGGCATGGTACAGGCCGCCGTCGACAGCTTCGGCAAGCTCGACATCTGCATCTGCAACGCCGGCATCCTGCGCGACAAGTCCTTCAAGAACATGGACAACGCCATGTGGGACGTCGTCGTCGACGTGCACCTGCGAGGGACCTACCTCACCGCGAAAGCCGCCTACGACCAGATGCTGGAGCAGGGACACGGCGGGCGCATCGTCGTGACGAGTTCCACCTCGGGACTGCTCGGCAACTTCGGTCAGACGAACTACGGCGCCGCCAAGGCCGGCATCGCGGGTTTCGCCCGCTGCCTGTACCTCGAAGGCATGCGCTACGGCGTGAACGTCCACATTCTTGCGCCGACCGCCCTGTCGCGCCTGACGGACGACATCCTCCCCGACCAGGTGAAGGACCGGTTCCCGCCGGAGAAGGTCTCGCCGTCGGTCGTGTGGCTCTGCACGGACGAGGCCAAGGACGTCACCGGGCGTACCTGGCTCGTGGCCGGCAACACCGTCTCGCTGCTGAACTGGCAGCTCCAGACGGTCGCCCGGAAGGACGAGTCGGAAGACCCCTGGGACGTGGAGGACGTAGGCGAGGCGATCCTGTCGACCAAGGAGTCCTGGCCGCCGATCAACCCGATGCGGGGCTGACGCTCACGATCCGCCCGGGCGGATACCGTCCGGGCGGCGACAGGTCGCCATGCCGGATCGCGCGCTCAAACTCGTACACACCTCGGACGTGCACCTCGACGGTCGCTACGTCGGGGAGCCGGTGGACGGGTTTCGGAACCACGCCGAGCGCGCGTTTGCGGCCGTCGTGGACGTCACCCTGGAGGAAACCGCCGATCTCCTGCTGATCGCCGGCGACCTGTTCGACAACAACCGGGTTCCGGACGAGGACTTCGTTTTCGTCCGCGACCAGCTCGCCCGGCTCTCCTGTCCGGTCCTCGTGTTGCCGGGCAATCACGACGTGCACGACCACTACTCGATCTGGCGGCGCCTCTTCCGGCGAATGGAGGCGGACGACGTCGGTGGGCATGTACATCTGATCCTCGAGACCGAAGGCACGAGCATCGAGTTCGAGGACCTCGGCGTCACCGCCTGGGGCAGGGCGATGACGGAACACGCGCCGGAGAACGAGCCGCTCGAAGGCGTGCCGGTACGCCGCGAGGGCGTGTGGAACATCGGGCTTGCGCACGGACTCGTGGTCTCGAAACGCGAGGGCATCGGTTCGTCCCAGATCACGCACGAGGAGATCCGTGCTTCGGGGTTCGACTACCTGGCCCTCGGCCACGTGCACGTCTGGGGGGACATGAGCCAGGGTTCGGTGACGGCGTGCTACCCCGGCTCGCCGGTGGGCAGCTACGCGAGCGCGGCGGGCGGGCACGTGGCCGTCGCGTCGTTTCGGCCCGGGCATGGCGTCGAACTCAAGCGGCGCAAGGTCGACGAGGCTCCGCAGCGTCGGCGCGGACCGTTCTGATACAAGGGACCGACGTTACGGGGGAGGGAAGGGTAAATGACGCATCCGAACATCCTGTTCATCATGACCGACCAGCAGCGCTGGGACGCAATGAGTTGCGCCGGCGACTGGGTGCGCACGCCGAACCTTGACCGCATCGCGGCGGAAGGTGTCCGCTTCACCTACTGCGTCACCACCACACCGATCTGCATTCCCGCTCGCGTAACCCTGGCGACCGGCCACTACCCGCACAACAACAACGTGTGGGACAACATCACCTACGCGATGCCGGAGGGCGTGAAGACGTGGATGGGCGCGATCCGTGACCTCGGGTACCGCACGAGCATGTTCGGCAAGACGCACCTGCACCCGCACCGGGGGGACCTGCGTGAACGCGAGCACCTGATCAACGCCTACGGCCTCGACGACGTGGACGAGATCGGCGGGCCGCGGGCGAGCGCCGCCGTGATGAGCCACATGACGAAGATGTGGGAGGACAAGGGCCTCCTCGAGAGCTACCGGGAGGACTTCAAGGAGCGTTTCGCGAACAAGCCCCATGTCGCGCGTCCCTCCGTGCTGCCGCTCGAGGACTACGCGGACGTCTACGTCGGCCAGCGCACGAAGGAGTACCTCGAAGGCTACAACCGGGACGAGCCGTGGTTCTGCTGGATGAGCTTCGGCGGGCCGCACGAGCCGTGGGACGCGCCGGAACCCTACGCGAGCATGTACGACCCGGAGGCGATGCCGGCGCCCGTGCCGCGCCCGGACGAGCCGCCGCGCCCAAAGGGCGTGCTCGACCTCATGCTGGAGCGCCTGTCGCCGCGCTTCGATCCAGGAGACGAGGGGGCGATGCGGGCGAACTACGCCGGCAACGTCACCCTGATCGACGACCAGATCGGCGAAGTGCTCTCGGTCATCGAGGCGCGCGGCGAGATGGACAACACCGTGATCGGCTTCACCTCCGACCACGGCGAGATGAACGGGGACTGGGGGCTGATCTACAAGATGAACTTCCTGGACGGGGCCCTGCGCGTGCCCCTGCTCGTCCGGACGCCGGAAACCGCCGCGAACGGCGGAGGCAAGATCGTGGACGCGCCCGCGGAGAACTGCGACCTCGGCCCGACGCTGCTGGAACTCGCCGGTGGAAGCATCGACTACCCGCAGTTCGCCAAGTCCCTCGTGCCCGCCATGGAAAACGGTTCGACCCATCGGGATGCGGCCATCTCAGAGTACCGGGGCGAGTTCATGGTCACCGACGGCAAGTGGAAGGCGGCGGTCAACAAGGACGGTAAGGTCTACCTGCTGTTCGACCTCGTGAACGACCCGCGGGAAACGCGCAACCTGGCCGGGCTTTCGGAGTACGCGCACCAGTCCGACGCGATGCGTCTGCGGCTTTTCGAACGGGTCTCCGAGACCCAGTTCCAGAGCGGGGTGGAGTGGCGGCCGCCGGTGTAGCGCAGCCTTTGTCGACACCGATCGAACAGACCAGCCTGCCCTTTGCCCGGGTCTCGGGCATGGAGCTGCTGGCGGAGCTGTATCGCCCGCGGAACGCCGCAGATCGCCTTGGGCGGGCCGTCGTCATGGTGCACGGCGGCGCGTGGTCAATCGGCGACCGGCTGGGCATGCAGACGCTCTGCGAGGCATTCGCCCGGCGGGGCATGAGCGTCTTCTCCCTCGACTTCCGGGACGGGCGCAACGGCAAGCACCCCTGCGCGGTGGCCGACATCGCGGCCGGCATCCGCTTTGTGCGCGCCAATGCCGAACGCCTGGAGGCGGACCCGGACCACATCGGACTCGTCGGGAGTTCCTCGGGCGGTCACCTCGTCCTGCTCACCGGGATCCAGCCGGACGTGGATGCGCACCGGGGCACTCCGTTCGAGATGGACGGCATGTTCCAGGATGCCGCGGTGTCGGCGCGCACGAGTTACGTGATCGCCCTCTGGCCTGTCTCGGACCCGCTGTTCCGGTTCCGCTACGCACAGGCCGTGGGTCGGGAGGAACTCGTCGCCGGGCATCGGAGCTACTACCGCGACGAGCGGCACATGGCCCAGGCCAGCGTGCAGCGGACCCTTGCCGCGGGTGAAGCACAGGAGCTGCCCCCGGTGGCGGTCGTGCAGCCCGGCGCGGACGCCAACGTGCCGCAGGAGATGACCCTGCAACTCGTGCGGGCCTACCAGCGCGCGGGTGGCGTCCTGAACTACCTCTTCTACCCCGGGCTACCCCACGGGTTCGGCCACCAGCCGTCCCCGGATACGGACCGGATGTTCGAGGACGTCTGGCCCTTCGTCGAGCGGTACTCGCGGGGCGGCTGACCGGGGGGCTTGCGCCGCTCGGGCGCGTAAGCCTTTGCCATTGTTCGGCTTTAGGGACGGCGCTATCCTGCCAGCAGGCAATGACCGGCAGGGATGCTCTCGCGATGGATAGACCCGTAGGCGGCGCTCACAATCTGGGGCTGGAAGATCTGCAGCACGCCCTGGAGCAGCGCATGGAGGCGATCGAGCGCAGCGTAACGGAGTTGAGGCAGGACTGGAGACGGATGGACAACCGGCTCTGGGCGCTGTTGCTGCTGGCGGTCGGCGGGATCCTGACGCCCATCGTGCTCAGGACGCTTTAGCTCTACCGCGCGAACTGCGTTCGCGTGGGCCCGAGGACAAAGGAGTCGATCATCTCGACGTAGCGGTCCAACAGGTCGGGGTCGGGGCCGGTTCGCAAAGGGCGTCCAATGCCCTCAGCGGTCGCTACGACCAGCCGGGCCAGAGTCCGAACTTCTGCATCCGGAAGTCCGGGCTGTGAAGACTCGATCAGGCGCACAGTAGTTTCTATGAGTTTATCTAGATAGGCCTGGACCTTGATTTCCAGCCCGGGCACCCGAACGAGTTCATCGTAGAGTCTCGGTGGCAGAAACTGCGGCGATGCACCGGCGTGCAGGAAGGCGCGTAGCTTCTGATGACTGTCTGTCGGCGGACCTCCCACGATGGAATCCAAAGTTGAAAGGAGTCTCGAGGATTCTCGATCGAACAGGGTCTCAAAGATCTCATTCTTGTTCCTGAAGTACTGGTAGATGCTGCCGACACTCACCCCGGCGCGTTCAGCGATGCGATCGGTCGAAGCGTGTCCGTAACCGTGGCGTTCCAGGACTTGCGCCGCACCGGTCAGGATGACCTCGACAGTAGCGCGTGAACGCGCTTGCGTGGGACGTCGTTTGGCCCCCTTCCCCTTGTTGCGACCTCGGCTTGACATACTGGCTTGGCAAGTGCGTGAGACGGCGCCGAGACTGCCCCGAGGGCTCTGTCGCGCGGGTCTCAGGACGGGGCTGCACGGCCTTGCAGCGATTTCGCGGACAACGTTGACGCCCCGCAACGGTCTCCATCGGCCGACCCACCGGCCTGAGACCTGGCGCCGCCCTACGGCGCGGCCTCTCAGGTCATGTCCATGTAGTGTCCGTGCGGTGTCCAACCGATCTGGACTGGCAGCTCGATCGTCGCGATCGGACCCGCGTCGATCCCCTGCGTGTCGAAGATCAGGTACTCCGAGCAGTTTTCCGCGAATCGCGAGACAGGCACGATCAGGTACCCGTCCCCTTCCGGCGCGTCCGCGCTGCGCGCGGCGAATGTCGGTTCGAAGATCGCGATGGGCAGATCCCGCTCGACCGTGTAGCGTTCCTCGCTGCCGGTCTTCACGTTGCGCTTGATGACCGTCGTCAGCGACCAGAGATCGTTGCCGCCCGTCATGAAACCAATCTCGTAACCCTTCCCGTAGAAGCGCTCGTCCACCTTCGGGAACTCCACGGGCCGATCGTCGAGACGTTCGCTCCTGCAGGTTCCGGATGCCAGGTCGACGGTCCAGCGGCCTGTGACGCCAGCGCCGAAGGGGACAAACTCGTCACCGGGCTTCAGGTCCTGCTCGAACGGGAAGGGCGCCTTGTCGAAAATCGGCCCGTCCAGGATGAGCTGGTCCCCGGCCGTATTCGCTGACATGGTATGCATCACGTACTCGGGCCCGAAGTCCGCGGTCACCCACCGGATATCGCCTTCCAGGTCACGCGGAATGATCGCGAGCTTGATAGGCCGCTCCGGTTCCCAGCCGAGAACGGGAAAGCCGTACCCCTTCTTGATCCGATCGAGTGTGTTCACGAACGGCTGGAAGGGCATCACGACGAAGTCCTCCGTGAGCCAGGCATCATGCAGGTTCGCATAGTGGGGGGCATCCTCGACAACGCGGGAACGGACGGTTCCGTCCGGTTGCACGAAGTGGAGGGTCAGGTATGGCTCGTGATCCCAGAACGACCAGCCGTAAAGCTCCCCCGTGTCGGCATCCCACTTGGGGTGCGCCGTGAATGCTCCGCCTTCCGGGCAAGGTGGCTTGACCAGGCCACGCCCGCACTCGCGTGCCCAGGGGACCAGCCCCTTCGTCTCGAGGGTGATCGGGTCCAGCGCGATCGGCGGAAGTCCCTGCTCGCACAGGGCCAGGATTTCGCTGTTCCCGAAGGGCACGACGTTCACGCCGGCGTTGCCCTGTTGAATGCCTGACGTGCGTTCGTCGCGAACGACCTCGCCGCTGCACATGCCTCGCCAGTCGGGCCAGTTGTCCTCGAACTGGAAGATCGCCTCTCCGGCCTTCTCTTCAGCGAGGAATTTCGGTGTCCGAACCCAGCGGTTGCGGAAGGTCGCCTTGCCGTTGTCGAAGATCATGGCCTGCACCATGCCGTCCATGGCCGGAAAGCCGAGCGCTCCGTCTCGCGGGAGGTGCTTCAACGTCGGACCCACGCGGTAGAAGCCGCCGTTGAGCGTACGGGGAATCTCGCCGTGGACGATGCAGTCCTCGATGTCGACCTCGAAACGCATGGGCTTCAACGGCCCGGCCAAGCGGATGTCGTTCGGAATGGGATCCATCTTTCGCCTCCTCGATCGGCGTTCAGGACTACCGGTCAGCCGCAGGGCACGGGCACCGACCGTTACGATGCCGCCGCACGCAGCTGGCGGCGCTGGTCCTCCTCAGGCAGAGACATTCTATGTGCCCCGACGTGGACGTTGTTCACTTGGACACTCGCATTGCCGTCCGGGCAGCGAGAGGCTTTGGGGCTGGTATAGCTAATTGAAAAAACAGGTAAAAATTCTGGTGCACAAATCGGTGACACTGCCGAACTTGCGCCCACCCCTCACGTTTGGACGACCGCGGCCCCGCTCGAACCACGGACGGGGTTGTACCGTGGACGGACGCCAGGGCCGGACAGCCGGGCGCCTGCGCGAGTCGACGGCGCGCACCCTCGAAAACGGCGACGCAGCCGCTTCCGGGAGGCGGCTGCCGCGGAAAGCCCGTGAGCGTTACGTCCCCGTAAACCTCGGCGTCCGCTTCTCCCGGAACGCCGCCAGCGACTCCTTGCGGTCATTCACTGCCCGGCCCGCGTGGGAGATCGCCACGAGTTCGTAGCGCAGCGCCTCCTCCAGTTCGCACTCCTGGTTGTGCTGCAGGGCGCGCTTGGACATGCGCACGGCCAGCGGCGGCCAGGCGTTCATCTGCCTTGCGAGGTCGATGGCCGTGTCGAGCAGGTCGTCGTGGTCGACCAGGCGGTCGAGCAGTCCGATCCGGTACGCCTCGTCGGCGTCCACCATGCGGCTCGTATAGACGAGGTCCGCCGCGCGCGAATAGCCGACGATGCGCGGGAGGAAGAAGCTCATGCCCGTATCCGGCGAGAGGTTGCGCTCGACGAACACCGTCTTGAAGCGCGTCATCCCGGATCCCACCCGTACGTCGCAGGCGAGGGCGAGGCTCATGCCCGCTCCCACGGCGATCCCGTTCACCGCGCCGATGACGGGTTTGTCGAGGCCGTAGACCGTCAGCGCCAGCCGGCCCACCCAGCCGAGATCGTCCATGTGGTCGCTCTGGCTCGGCGGTGGAGCTTCCTCCGGTGCCGCCGTCAGGTCCGCGCCGGAGCAGAAGCCGCGGCCCTCCCCGGTGAGCACCACCGCGCGGATTGCGTCGTCGGCCTTCGCCTCCGCGAAGGCGTCGAAGATCGCGTCCCGGAGGCCGGCGTTCAGCGCGTTCAGCTTTTCGGGCCGGGACATCGTGATCACCGCCACGTCGTCGGTCTTTGACATGTCCAGCACGGGCTCTTCCTTGTGTTGCACGGTCCCCATCACGCCACCGTGTCCCGGACGGTCCTGCGCCCGAGCTGCGAAAGGTGGATCTCGCTCGGCCCGTCCGCGATCTGGCAGTAGCGGCTGGTCATGTAGATGTGGTTGATGGGCGTGTCCTGCGTCACGCCCATCCCGCCGTGGGCCTGCAGGGCCCGGTTCGACACGCGGTGGCACATCTCGGGACCCGCCACCTTCACCATCGAGATGTAATCCCGGGCAGCTTTAGGCCCGTGCTGGTCCATGGCGTCGGCGGCGCGCAGGACGAGCAAGCGGACCTGCTCGATCTCCATGCGCGAGCGCGCCACGTCGTGCTGGATGCTGGTCTTCTCGGCAAGCCGTTCGCCGAACGCGACGCGCTCGTCGACCCGCTTGCACATGAGGTCCAGGCACCGCTGCGCCATGCCGACGAACATCATCGCGTACTGGAAGCGGCCGGGACCCAGACGCCCCTGGGCGATCTCGAAGCCGCGGCCCTCGCCGAGGATCAGGTTCTCGGCCGGCACGCGCACATTGTCGTAGAGCACCTGGGCGTGGCCGCCCGGGGAACCGAGGGTCCCGAACGTGCGCACGGGGCGCTCCAGGGTCACGCCCGGCGTGTCCTTCGGCACGAGGATCATCGAGAACTGCTGGTGACGGGGCGCGTCGGGGTCGCTCTTGCCCATGACGACGAACACCCGGCACAACGGATTGAACGCGTTCGAGGTGAACCACTTGCGTCCGTTGATGACGTACTCGTCGCCGTCACGGGTGATTGATGTCTCGAGGTTCGTCGCGTCCGAGGAGGCAACGGCCGGCTCCGTCATCGAGTACGCGGAGCGGATCTCCCCGTTCATGAGCGGCACGAGCCAGCGCTTCTGCTGTTCCTCGCTTCCGAAGCGCGCCAGCACTTCCATGTTCCCTCGGTCGGGCGCGCTGCAGTTGAACACCTCCTGCGCCCACGGCACCCGGCACATCCGCTCCATGATCGGCGCGAACTCCAGGTTCGAGAGCCCGGGGCTCCACTCGTCGTAGTCCTTGTGCAGGAACCAGTTCCAGATGCCCGCGTCGCGCGCCTTCTGCTTCAGGTCCTCGAACCACGGCGGGTACTGCCAGCGGTTGGCGTCGTCGTCGACGAAGTGCCAGAAGTCCAGTTCGCGCGGGTACACCTGTTCTTGCATGAACGTGTCCACGCGCGCCTGCAGTTCCAGGACCTTGTCGGTGGGTTCGAAGTCCATGGGCCGTTTTCCTTCAAAGTCACCAAAGGGGCTTGCGGACCATTATTGTGGCTTGGCCGCGCGGCCGGCAACCGGCGGCGGTCGGTCGCGGCTTCGTCGGGGCGGCGTCAGTCCACCGTCGGGGCGAGTGCAGCTTCCACGATTCGACGATCCTGCGTGAGCAGCGTCGCCCCGAGTACGCGGGCGGTGGCGACCAGGATCCGGTCCGCGGGGTCCCGGTGAAACCAGTCGGGCAACGCGGCAACCTCGGTGGCGATCGCTGGGGAAATGCCCTGACGACGTACGAGGGGCGGTGCAACGGCCTTGTCCAACCACTCGCGCAGGGGCAGCGCGAGGCGAATCCGGCCGAGGCTCTGCAGCACCGCCACCTCCCAGAGAGAGATGTCCGACACATGCAACGGCGTATCGGGGCTGGCGGCTTCGATCGCTTCCCGCTGCCCGGGCGAGAGGCGGCTTTCCTGGTTCAGCCACCAGACGAGCACGTGCGTGTCGAGCAGCGCTGCCGTCACGCGTTGCTCTCCCAGTGGTCTTCGGGGACGACCGGCCCGACGATGTCGCCCAGGATCGTTACCGTGCCTTTCAGCTCCAATTGGGGGTAGGTTGCACGGGCCTCGGTGGCCGGGCCCAGTTCGGCCACGGGTTTGCCCCGCTTGAGGATGACGACCCGCTCCCCGGTTGCGGACACGCGATCGAGTATCGAGAGGCAGCGAGCCTTGAAATCCGAAGCGTTGATCCTTTCCATAAGTGACTAGTGTTTATGACCGGTCACTAAGTGTCAACGCTTGAAGAACGGTTGCACGATTCCGGCACGGCCCACCATACTCGTCCCTTCCTCCGGAATCGGTCGAGCGTCCCATGGCGGAACAGGCAACGGGTCCCTACGTCGGCAAGCAGTTGAGCGTACGCGAGTTCGTCGTGAACGACGCCGCTCTCGACGACTTTCACAACGGCCTTGAGCTGGCGCGGGCCGGGTCGGCGCGCGTGCCCTCGATGATCGCGAACGGCGCCGAGGACGGTTACTTCAACGAGATCGCCTTCGAGAACCACTTCGGGCACCTGTGGATGCGCCAGGAGTGGGAGTTCCTCGGCGAACTGGCGCCAGGCGGGTCCTACACGGCGAGCGGCCGCATCCGGGACATCTACCGTCGGCGCGAGCGCTCGGTCGTGCAGTACGAGGTGGATCTGCACGACGCGTCGGGCACGCTGGTGGTGCGCAGCCAGCATCACCAGAGCTTCCTCCCGGATGCGGACCCGAAGGGATCGGTCGCGTTTCGGGACCCGGGAAAGAAGCCGGGGGCGCGGAAGTTCATCGTCCCGGAAGGGGAACGGTTCGGCGGCCTCGAGCGCACGATCACGCTTGAGATGTGCGGCGAGTTCTTCCACGGCGACGCCAACTACCACACCGACAAGGCCGCCTCGCTGGAGCTGGGTTTCGAGGATGTCGTGGTGGGCGGCCGCATGACGATGGCGTATGCCGGCCACATCCT
>VXNE01000627.1 GCA_009840715.1 Gammaproteobacteria bacterium | reverse complement strand
GCTCGGGTTCGGCAGCGTGTTGCCTGCCATGGCGAACACGGCGGCGGGGTCGAATGTCTGCAGAACCGGCGTGCCAGACAGGTCGATGCCCAGGGAACCCACCGCTTCCAGCGTGCCCCTCGCCAGCTCGACCAGCCGTTCCTGGTAGAAGGGTGTCTGCGCCAGGAACCCGCGGGCCGCGTCGGCCACCAGGGCTCCGACCCCGACGAGCGCCACGACCAGCGCCAGGGCCACCGCCGCGATCGCGAGCGCGAAAGGGACGCCGCGCCGATGGAGCCAGAAGACGGGTGTCGCCGCGGTGGTCGCGATGAACACGGCGAGCAGGAACGGCACCATGATGGCTTCGGCCGCCTTGACGCCGGCCACGACGACGACGAATGCCGCCGCGGCCAGCAGCGCGTTCGTGGATCTCGTGCGGTCCATCGGGACGCCGCCCTGCGGCCGGCTCAGAACCTGCGGTTGGCGAGGCTCGGCAGTTCCCGCCGCACCTGGCGCACCCGTTCCGGGTCGATGTCGGCCGACGCGAAGGCGTCGCCCTCCCCCGGGCACTCCGCGATCACGTCTCCCCAGGGATCCACGATCAGCGCGTGCCCGTACGAACTGCGGTTCGCGTGCCCGTGATCGCCGTACTGCGCCGGCGCGATGACATAGCTCTGGCACTCGATCGCGCGCGCCCGCAGGAGTACGTGCCAGTGGTCCGGGCCGGTAGTCGTCGTGAAGGCGGAAGGTACCGTGATCGCGGTCGCGCCGAGATCGACCAGCCGTTGATAGAGCCCCGGGAAGCGCACGTCGTAGCACACGGTCAGACCGAGCGTGCCGAAGGGCAGTTCCGTCACCGTCGGCGCGTCTCCCGGCGCGGTGCTCTTCGACTCGAGCAGCCGCGTTCCGTCCGCGAGATCGACGTCGAACATGTGGATCTTGCGATACATGGCGCGAATCGCCCCGGCGGGGTCCAGGTGCACGCAGGTGTTGAAGGCGCGTCCGTCGGGCGCCGACTCGTGGAAGCCGAACACGAAGTGCACGCCGTTGTCCGTCGCCATCGCGCGGCAGCGCTCGAGGACGGGGCCGCCCTCCGGCAGCGGCTCGAGCATACCGGCGCGCACCCTGCCCGGCCCGATGAAGGTGAACGCTTCCGGAGCAAAGACGGCCTGGGCGCCATCGGCGGCGGCGGCCGCTACCTGAACCTCCGTAGCGCGCAGGTTCTCCTCCACATCCGCGGTCGCGCGCATCTGCACGACGGCGGCACGGCCGGGGGTCACCACGCGCGATGACCCGCCGGGGGCGGCTGCTCCGGCGGGCCCGCAAAACACTGGGCGATGGTCATCCAGGAGTTGGCCACCGGCCCGACCACGGTCAGGTCGCAGTCAGCAATGTTGCGGCCCTGCGTGACCACGTGCGCAAACTCGACGGCCGAGCCCGACACGTACTCCTCCTCGGAGGGGGCGTTCCACTCCCAGACCGCCCCGGAAGGCGCGTCGAGGCGCACGTAGGGCGCCGGCTCAGGGACGGCGAGCTTGCGGTTCGCGAACGTCCACCCGAACGTGCGCACGCCGATGTGGCAGATGTTGCGAATGCGGTCCGTCGGCGTCCGGCCGACGCGCAGGAGATCGTAGATGTCCTGGCCGTGCGCCCACGTCTCCATCTGCCGGGCGGTGGCCATCATGCGGGCGCCCATGTCCGGCCCGAACCAGGGCGCCCGCAGGTCGGGGTCCGCGGCATCGAGGGCGTCGCACAACTGGCCGAAGTAGGAGCGCCAGCGCTTGTGCAGGGCCCGGCCGTGGAGGGCTTCTGGTGTCTCCACGGCGCCGCCTCGCATGCGCGCATCGCGCCATGCGCGGAAGCCGTCCGGGTCCGTGACGGAGTGGACCGTCCACCGGTCCGCATCGTGCAGGTGCTGGACGACCCAGTCGATGGTGCGGCCCTTGAACGGCGTTTCGCGGGACCACTGGTCCTCGGAGATCGTCTCGAGGAACGCATCGAGCTCCGCCCCTTCCGCCCTGAGATCGGCTACCTGCTGCAACGTCATGGAGTCCTCGAAGCAATCCGTGCTGGCCGGACGATCATAACCCCGCCCGCGCACGGCCGCCCCGGCGGCGTAGGGGCGGGGCTTGTCCCCGCCCGTGGTGGTTTCGTGCACGTTTTCGACACGGGACGCCACAAGGGCGTCCCCTACACGTCGGGCTGCGTGCAGGAGACCGCGTGCCCGAGAAAAGCCTCGATGGCCGGCAGGTTGAAGGCGTCGTTTTCCGTAACGAAGCTGATGGACGTCCCCGTCGCCCCGGCCCGTCCCGTGCGCCCGATCCGGTGGACGTAGTCCTCGGCGTCCTCGGGCAGGTCGTAGTTGATGACGTGGGTGATCCCCTCGACGTGGATGCCCCGGCCGGCCACGTCCGTCGCCACCACGATCGGGACTTCGCCTTCCTTGAACCGGTTGATCGTGGCCATCCGCTTGCGCTGCGGGATGTCGCCGGAGAGCCCCTCGCAGTCGATGCCGCGGTGCTGCAGGTAGCGCACGAGGTGGTGTACGCCGTCGCGCCGGTTGACGAAGACGAGGGTCTGTCCGCTGTCCTTGGCCTCGAGGAAACGCAGGATCGTCCCCCGCTTGTCCTTGGAGGACAGCATCCAGAATCGCTGTTCCACCGCTTCGGCGGCGACGGTCTCGGGCTCGATGGCCACGTGGACCGGGTCGAACGTCCATTGCTTCGCGAGACGCATGACATCGTCATTGAACGTGGCGCTGAAGAACAGCGTCTGGCGCGCGCGCTTCTTGGGCGTCTGGTACACGATGCGCCGCACGTCAGGGATGAACCCGATGTCGAGCATCCGGTCGGCCTCGTCGATTACCAGCACTTCGACCCGCGACAGGTTCACCACCCCGCGTCCGCAGTAGTCGAGCAGCCGGCCGGGCGTCGCCACCAGGATGTCGATGTCGGTGGCGCGCAGCCGCTGCATCTGCTTGTTGTAGTCGATACCGCCGTAGACGGCGGTGACGCGGGTATCGAGGTAGTTCGAGAGATCGTGGGCGTCCTCGTCGATCTGCAGGGCCAACTCCCGCGTGGGCGCCAGGACCAGTGCCCGCGGGGTGCCTGCCGGGTTCGGACGCGCCAGGGGGTACTCGTGCTGACGGGCCAGGATGGTGATGAGAAACGCCGCCGTCTTGCCCGTGCCGGTCTGGGCCTGACCCGTGATGTCGTAGTCCGACAGGCTGTACGGCAGGACCCGGCTCTGGATCGGCGTGCAGCGCTCGAAGCCGAGGTCGTCGATGGCCCGGAGCAACGGTTCCGGTAACCCGAACTCGTCGAAGGTGTCATCTTCCATGAGCGGGGTTTCCTCTTCCATGAGCTTCGCGGGGGACTCCGTCACTTCGCCCTGCCGAGTCTACGCACGCTCGCGAGCTCGATGCAGAGCGCGAGGATCTCCGTCGCCGCCGCGACCTCGTCGTCCGCGGCGAACGTCGGCGCCAGGCGGATGATGCGGTCCTCCGGGTCGTGGCCCCCGGGGTGCGTCGCGCCCGCCGGCGTCAGCTTCACGCCCGCCGCGCCCGCCAGCGAGACGACCTCGGAGGCCAGGTCCGGCAGCGTGTTCACCGTCACGAAGTAGCCGCCTCGCGGCCGCGTCCAGGCAGCGGCGCCCAGCCGCCGAGCGACTCCGAGAGGATCCGCTCGATCGCGTCGAACTTCGGCCGCACGCGCGCGGCATGCGCCTGCATCTGCTCGCGGACGCGCCCCCCAAGAAAACGCGCATGCCGAAGCTGGTTGACCTTGTCGTGGCCGACCGTCATGACGGACATGCGCGCCTCGAGCCGGTCGAGGGTGTTCGGGCTTCCCGCGACAAATCCCACGCCGGCGCCCGCGAACGAGATCTTGGAGGTGGACCCGAACAGCACGACACCGTCTTCGGTCCCCGCCTCCGCGGCGCACTCGAGCACGTTCTCGAGCGGCGGAGGCGGGAAGTCGAAGTCGTGCACCGCGTAGGCGTTGTCCCACAGCACGAGGAAGCCCTCGGAGGCGCGTTCGGGCAACCGGGCAATGCGCCGCACGGTGTCGGGCGAGTAGATGCAGCCCGTCGGATTCGAGTACTTGGGTACGCACCAGAGGCACTTCACCGACGGGTCCGAGTCGACGAGCGCTTCCACGCGGTCCATGTCCGGCCCGGCGTCGGTCATGCCGATCGCGGTCATGCCGATGCCCAGCGCCTCCGTCAACGTGAAGTGGCGGTCGTAGCCGGGGACCGGACAGAGCGCCTTTACCGGGCCACCTCCCTCCCACGCTGCCCCGTTCAACCCGTAGCGGAGGGCCGTGTCGACAGTCACGTACATGAGGTTCAGGCTGCTGTTGCCGGCGGCGATCACCTGGTCGGGGCGCAGGCCCATGATCTCCGCGCCGAGAGCCCGCGCCTCCGGGATGCCACGCAAGCCCCCGTAGTTGCGGGTGTCGGTACCGTCCGACGCGATGTAGTCACCGTCCAGGATGCCGTCGAGGGCATCCGACAGGGCCAACTGGTCGGCGGAGGGCTTGCCGCGCGTCAGGTCGAGGTCGAGGTTCGAACCGCACGCCACGCGGTAACGGCGCTCGAGCTCCTGTTGCCGCGCCGCGAGCTCCGCGCCGGTCGACGCCGCCAGGGCGCCATCGCCTTGCGGGGCCGTCATGCCGCGAGCCCCGCCGTTTCCTCGACGCCGAGCATGAGGTTGAGGTTCTGCACGGCCGCGCCGGACGCGCCCTTGCCGAGGTTGTCGTAGCGTGCGCAGAGGAGGATGTGCTCGTCGGAGGCGAATACCATGAGTTCGATGCGATTCGTGTCGTTGCAGGCGGTGGCTCCGAGGAAGCCGTCCACCTGCGCCTCCTGCGCGCCCAGGGGCAGGACGCGCACGAACGGCTCACCGGCGTAGCGTGCTGCAAGTACGTCGTGGACGGCCTCGGGCGTGGTTCCGCGACGCAGCTCCGTCCGGAACAGGGGCACCTGGGTCACGATGCCCTTGAAGAAGTGGCCGACCATCGGCGCGAACAGCGGCGCCGCACGGGTGCCCGAGTAACGCCGCATCTCGGGAACGTGTTTGTGTCCGAGGTGCAGGCCGTAGGGACGCACGCGCCAGTCCGCCCCGTCGTTCGCCTCGTAGCGCGCGATGAGCGCCTTGCCGCCGCCGGAGTAGCCCGACACAGCATTGACACGCAGGGGCACGTCTGGCGCCAGGATGCCGGCATCGATAAGGGGCCGCACGCAGAGGATGAATCCCGTCGGGTAGCAGCCCGGATTGCTGACGCATTGCGCATCCCGGATCGCGTCACGTGCCCCGGGTTCGAGTTCCGGCATGCCGTACACCCAGCCGTCCGCCACGCGGTGCGCCGTACTCGCATCGATCAGGCGCGTCCCCGGGAGCATCCCCGCCGCCTCGCCGGCCGCGTCGTCGGGCAGGCACAGGATCACGATGTCCGCGGTCCCGTAACAGGACAGGCGGCAGGCCGGGTCCTTGCGCAGGTCGTCCGGAACCGTCAGCAGCTCGATGTCGCGGCGCCCACCGAGTCGCGACAGGATCTCCAGACCGGTGGTGCCCGCCTGCCCGTCGATGAATACCTTGTGCATCCGGCAACAGGGGGTTGAGAGAAGCCCTCATTTTAGCAGCCCGCCGTCTCCGGCCCCTGCCGGGGCAACGCCGACCACCCCGCGGCGCCGTTGCTCGTCCGCGCGCAGTGCGTCGTTCCACGCCCGCGGTCCCGCAGCCGCGGGGTACAGCGACCGGAGCGAATCCACCAGCGGAACGTCCGGGAACCAGCGCCGGGCGGCGTGCACGAAACGCAGCGTCTTCAGCGCGTCGAACCAGGTATGGAAGGCACGCCGGTCCCACCTGGATGGCCGGAAGCGCGCGTACCCGACCGCCACCAGCAACTCCGGGATGGGTTCCGGCCACTCGGTGAACGTCCCGCGGGACGCTTGCTCGTACAGCGACCTGAGCAACTCGAACGTGGCTGGCGCGTAGTCCATGCGCGACTCCAGCGCCTCGGGCGCTCTCGCCAGTGCGGGACCGGTGCCGAATGGGACCCGTTGGGATGCCCGGGCCTCGATCTCGATCACGGGGTGCGCGAGACGCCAGACAGACCCTGTTTTCGCGAGCTTGTTCAGGAGGTAGAAATCCTCCGCAGCGTTCCGCTTCGGGAAGCCCCGCACCATGGCATACGCCGTGGCGTCGATGGCCAGGCAGCTTCCGATCGTGTGGAACGCGTAGGGCGACCCGGCGTACGCCAGCCGGTTCACGTAGTACCGCAACGAGAGTTCGTAGCCGAGGCCCGCCTCCCGCAGCGCGGGGTCGTCGCTGACGTGCGCGAAAGGATAGACCCACGCCCCCGCTTCGCCACCTTCCCTGGGCGCGTCGAAGTAACCCGAGGGGAGCGCGGCGTCGGCGTCGGTACAGAAAACGACCGGACGCGCGATGCCACCCTCGTCGATGTAGCGGAGGGCCACGTCTGCACCGATCCGGCGCGCGAGACCGACTCCGAGACGAGCGGGGATCGGCGTCTCGACACGGTCGATCACCACGACGTCGATGTTGCGGGCGGCGTCGAACCGGCCGGCCAGACCGCCGAGCCTCCGCGTCCGGTCAACCGCCGGATTCGTGCGGGCGACGCGGTCGGGAACATTCGCGACGAGCACCACCAGCACGTCCCGCGCACCGGGCGGCAGCGTCCGCGCCAGGAAGTCCTCGGGCTCGTCGAAAGCCGGGGTCACGAGGACGCTCTCGTACTCCCGCGCCAGGGCGGGCGCGGCAGCCGTCTCGGGCGCCGCGTAGCGCTCGAGATACAACCGGCGATGCGCCTTCACGGGCGCCGACCCGAGCCGTTCAGTGCAGCGCCGCGCGCAGCGGCAGCGCCGCGACGATCTCCGCCTCCCGGGCGAGCAGCGCGTCGAGACGCCCGGTGACATCCTGTTCGGGGCACTCGTGGGCTGCCAGTTCCACGAACGTCTGCCAGTGCCGCCCCTCGCTCGCGGCGATGGCGCGGTAGAACTTCCGCAGCCCCGGGTCCGGGTGGGAGTCCCCCACGAGCCCGAAGCGCTCTGCGCCGCGGCGTTCCACCACCGCGCCCACGAGCAGCCGGTCGAGCAGGTACTCCATCGTTCCCCGTCGTACCTCCGCGTTCAGCGCGTTGACGTAGGGGTCGCGCACGTCCGGACCGGGCTGGAGCCCGCGCTCGACCAACAGGCGCACGACCTCTCGATAGTGGCCGAGTTCCTCCGCCGCGAGGTCCGCCATGGCGGCCAGCAGCACGGGTCGGTCGGGGTAGTGCGCCGCCATCGCGAGCGCCATGCCGGACGCTTTCTTCTCGCACGAAGCGTGGTCGCGCAGGAACGCCGGGAAATCCGCGAGGACCGTCTCGAGCCAACGCGTGTCGGTCGCGGCAAGCAGTTGCACGGTGTTCGGTCGACGTCGGAGTGGGAAGCCGGGCGATCAGCTCCGGAAGCACGCGTTCAGCCAGCGGGCGATGTCCACCAGTTCCTGGTGGCACACCTGGTGACCCATCCCGTATTCGCGCCACTCCACGCGGTAGTTGAGTGCCGCGAGCGCCTCCCGCGACGTGACCGCCCGGGCAATGGGGATCATCGGGTCCATCAGGCCGTGGGCCATGAAGATCGGCACGTCCACGCTCTCGAAACTCACCCGGTCGAGGAGGTGCTCGTGGTCGTGCACGTAGGTCGAGAGGGCCATGATCCCGGCGAAACGCTCCCGGCTCGACAGGCCCAACTGCAAGGCAACGACGCCGCCCTGGGAGAAACCGGCGAGCACGATCCGTTCGGTCGGCGTACCCCGCCCGTTCTCGTCCGCGACCAGCTCGGCGACGGTCTCGGCCGACGCCTCGATGTCCCGCGTGCCGGCCAGCGGCGCCCGCGGGTCGATGTCGTACCAGGCCCGCATCTCCGCGCCGCCGTTGATGGTCACCGGGCGGACCGGAGCGTGCGGGAACACGAAGCGCAGCGGGACGTCGAGGTCCAGTTGGTCCACGACCGGCTCGAAGTCGTGCCCGTCGGCGCCGAGGCCGTGGAGCCAGATGACGCTGCCGGCCGAAGTGCCAGCCGGATCGATCTCGATGCGTTCGAGGGCCATGCGGCTAGAATACAACGATGCCGGTAGCGGCTGCGGCGGCAACGCCGCGGCGACCCGGAGATCGATCGTATGGACCCATCCCCCGCAGAGCAACGTGCCGCCGACCGCGGGAACGCGACCGAAGGCCTCTTGCCTGACCGCGAGACCGGCCGCAGCGTGACGAACCTCCGGCCGGCGCTGCGCTTCGTACGACCCTATCTCGCGCAGGTGGCCATCGCCGGCGCCGCGCTGGTCGTCACGGCGTCCGTCACGCTGTCCGTCGGCCAGGGCGTGCGGCTGCTCATCGACGAGGGGTTCGCCACCGGCAGTACCGAGCTCTTGAGATCGAGCATCGGCATCTTCGTCGCCCTCGTCCTGCTGCTCGCCGCCGGCACGTATGTCCGCTTCTATTTCGTCTCCTGGATCGGCGAACGCGTGAGCGCCGACATCCGCCTCGCCGTCTACGCGCGTCTCGTGCGGATGCATCCGGCCTTCTTCGAGGATAACCAGCCGACGGAGATACAGTCGCGGATCACGACTGACACCACGCTGCTGCAGACGGTGATCGGCTCCTCCGTCTCCATCGCCCTGCGCAACGCCTTCATGTTCGTCGGAGGCCTCCTGCTCCTGTTCGTCACCAACCCGCGGCTCGCCACGATCGTGATCGTGAGCGCGCCGATCGTCATCTCGCCGATCGTGCTGTTCGGCAGGCGCGTCCGCCGCCTCTCCCGCTCGAGCCAGGACACGCTGGCGGACGTCGGGAGCCATGCCGGCGAGTCGTTGCGCCACATCAAGATCGTGCAGGCCTTCAGCCACGAGGGCCAGGACCTGGCGGCCTTCGCCGGCCGGGTGGACGTCGCCTTCGCCGTCGCAGTCCGCCGCATCCGCCAGCGGGCATGGCTCGTCGCGACGGTCATGGTGCTGACCCTGGCCGCGATCGCCGTGATGCTGTGGGTCGGAGGCCAGGATGTGCTCGTCGGCCGGACCACCGGGGGCGAACTCGCGGCCTTCATCTTCTATGCGTTCATCGTCGCCGGGGCGGTCGGCGCGGCCAGCGAGGTGTGGGCGGACCTGCAGCGCGCGGCGGGCGCCACCGAGCGGCTGATGGAACTGCTGCACGCAACGTCCGCGCTCCCGGAGCCGGACCGCCCGAAACAACCCCGGCGACCCGGAGCCGTCGCGTTCCGGCGCGTGTCCTTCCGCTATCCGACCCGGCCCGACGTTACCGTGCTGACCGACATCGAGCTCAGCCTGAGCCCCGGCGAAACTGTCGCCCTGGTCGGACCCTCCGGCGCCGGCAAGAGCACCCTCCTCGACCTCGTCCAGCGCTTCTACGACCCCACGGAGGGCACGGTGGCGGTAGCCGGCGTGGACGCCCGGGACCTCGCGCTCGAGACGCTCCGCCGCGAGATCGCCTTCGTCCCGCAGCACCCGGTGCTCTTTGCCGGGACGGTTCGGGACAACGTCCGCTACGGGGACGTGGACGCCGACGACGCACGGGTGATTGCGGCGTTGCGCGCCGCGCACGCGACGGAGTTCGTGGACGCCCTGGCCGAGGGACTCGACACCGTCGTCGGAGAAGACGGCCAGGGGCTCTCGGGCGGGCAGCGCCAGCGCCTCGCGATCGCCCGCGCCCTCCTGCCGGAGCCCCGTATCCTGCTGATGGACGAGGCGACCAGCGCCCTCGACGCCCGGAGCGAACAGGCCATCCGCCAGACCATCGCCGAGCTCAAGGGGCGCTGCTCGATCCTGATCGTCGCGCACCGGCTGTCCACGGTCGCGCACGCGGACCGCATCGTCGTGCTCGCGGAGGGACGGATCGTCGCCGAAGGGACCCACGAGGCCCTGCTCCGGGAGAACGGGTTGTACCGGGACTTCGCGGAGATCCAGCTCGTCGACAGCGAAGGAGAGATCGCCGCCGGCGGGTAGCGGCGGCCGGTCACGGAGCTATCGAATGAGGCTCTCGTAGGGAATCTTCAGGCCCTCGTGCAGTCGCTTGATCATCGGCAGCGTCAGGTTCCGCTTTCCGTTCAGCACCTCCGACACCCTTCCGCGCGGGCCGATGTAGGTTTCCAGATCCAGCCGGCTCAAATCGTTCTGTTCCATAAGGAACTTGATGGCTTCGATCGGATCGGAGCCCGGAATCGGAAAACGCTCCTCTTCGTATCTCTCGACGAGGAGCATCAGAATATCCAGTTCGTCACCCTTTGCCGTACCGGGTTTCGCTCCCCACAGTGCCTCGATGCGCTCCAGCGCGAGCTCCAGGTCGAGGTCGCTTCTGATCGGTTTGAGTTTCATGTTCGATCTCAGATGTGTTCGATGTCCTCTATCGCGTCGTACTGCTCGTGCGTACCGACGAAGCGGATCAACATCCCCTGTCGTTCATAGTCGATCAACTGCGGGAGCAACGCATGTCGCCGACGAGTCGCATAAGATAGACGAGTCCCCACCGCGACACAGCGCGTGGAGCCAGGACATGGGCCACCTTTTGCGGCTTTTGACCGCCGCCGTGCTCGCCTCGGTCGGCCTTGCCGCGCATGCCGAACTCGTGGGGTCATGGGCCCTCACCTCCAAGGGGCAGCGCAACACGCTCCACAGCGTCCTGACCGTGGAGCGGACCGAGGACGGTTACCGGGGCTCCATCTCCGGCGCGCAGGGCGTCCGGAAGCTCGACCCCATCGTCGTCGAAGGGGATCGTTTCGCCTTCGAGTTCAAGAGGCGCATGGGCCGGCGCATCGTCAACCTGCGCTACGTGGGCGTCCTGTCCGGAGACACCGTTACCGGCGTCGTCCGTACCCGTTGGGGGTGGTGGCCGTTCACCGGGGAGCGGAAGGAGTAGCAGTCGCGCCGGGCCCGTCCGCCCGCCTCAGCAACGGCAGCACGAACCGGAGGACCGAGCGGGCCGCCGGGCAGAAAGGTTCACGCATATCCCCAGCCGGGCAACCCGCAAGCACGGCATCGAGCGCGTCCGCTTCACCCCGGTCGATCGTCAGCCCATACGCGAGGCGGACATCGACGATGCGCCCGGCGAACCAGCACCGGTTGGACTCCGGCAGCCACTCGGACGCGTCCCGCGCTCCCTTCGAGCGATTGATCGAGGGCGCCGCCACCGTGAGATTCCGCAGTTCTCTCGCGAACCGGCGCCGCGTGCCCGGGTCCGCCGCGCAGAGACCGCTGTCATGGGCCTCCGAGAGCGCGACCATGTGCTCGATCTCGGTGTCGCGCGTGGATCCGAAGCGGGTGCAGGTGTAGGGGCCGAACAGGTCCCCAAGTTCCCGGACGATCGCCTCTTCCACCGTGCGCGGGTAGCGGTAGTCGGAGCGGTCGTACGGAGCGCAGCGGAACTCCGGCGCCACCACCAGGCCTCGCCACACCTCTTCCCCGCTGCCGACCAGGGCGCAACAGACCATCGCCCCGGCGAGGACACGCCGCATGCCACCGTCGTTGTCAGCCAGTCATGACGGCCACGGTGCGACATTCGCCATATC
>VXNE01000381.1 GCA_009840715.1 Gammaproteobacteria bacterium | reverse complement strand
GATCGGCAGGTCGTTGTCGAACAGGTTCGCGGGCTTGGCGATCCACCGCGCATGAAGGTAATCCTCGGGGGTGATCTCCTCCGGGCGGTGCTGCGCCCAGTACCCCTCCGGGAACATGAGACCGTTGCGCCGCGAGTTCTCGATGAATGGCGCCATCATGTCGTGGCTCTTGCCGTACTTGCGGCAGTACTCGGCGAACTGCAGGGCGGTGCCGTAGCAGACCGGGGCACCCCAGAGCGAATGCAGCGCGCTCCGACCGGGCAGAGCGGACCCCGAGTTGGAGCCGCCCTGGTAGTAGCGGCCCTCGAAGTTGTGCCAGCCCTTGAGCACGAGACACGTATGCGCAAGCCCATCGCCGATGGCCTGGGCGGCGATGCAGAGCGCGCGGGCCATGCAACCGTTGCCGTACATCGTGAAGCCAATGTCCGTCAGCTCCGGCATGTTGCCGAGGACCCACTCGGCACTGAGCTGCGCGATGCCGTCGAGGGGGTCGTCCGTAGGGTTGAAGGCCTCCACGACGTTCCGCGGCACTTCGCGCCCGGCGGGCCACCAGGCGCCGGTCGTGGTCACGGGGTCCATGACGAGACCGTCGATGTCGGCCGGGTCGACCCCGGCGTCCTCGATGGCGCGCCGCAGCGCCGTGAGGCTCAGGCCGCCGACGCTGTACTCCGGGCTGCCGTCCCAGCGACGCGCGGTCGGAGAGTGCCCGATGCCGACGGCGGCGACCTTGCCCCGATGCTCCCAGAGACCGAGACCTTCCTCGGTGCGGAACAGGACTTCCGGATTGTCGGGCGCGTTCATGGCCCTGCCTCCACGACCTGCCACTCGGGCACCATCTGCCCGTTGGCGGTGGCCTCGAAGACGACCTCCACAGGCGCTCCGACGGGCACCTCGTCGACGGGCGTACCCGGCAGGTGCGAGTACATCTGGATGCCGGGGTCCTCGTCGAGCATCACCACGGCGACGTTGAAAGGCTGTTCGTCCTGGAGCACCCGTACAGGCGTGTCATGGACCACGCAGTAGTTGTAGATCGTGGCGCGGCCGCTCATCTCGCGCCAGGTGAGGTGCTCGTCCGTGCCGCACCGGTGGCAACGACGGCCCGGCGGGTGCTGCAAGCGGTCACACGCCGCGCAGTGCTGGATGACGAGCCGGTGCTCG
This sequence comes from Gammaproteobacteria bacterium, assembly GCA_009840715.1. Lineage (GTDB taxonomy): Bacteria > Pseudomonadota > Gammaproteobacteria > Pseudomonadales > Azotimanducaceae > VXNE01. The sequence goes on along the minus strand of VXNE01000381.1, from coordinate 10,407 downwards.
TTGGCGGCCTCCCAGAAGGGCCGTGTCAGCTCGTCGGGGACCACGCCCTGTTTCATGTCTGATCCGTTCGCCGGGCACAAGGGCCGAATTGAATGCGAGGGTCGGGGGGTGGGTCAACCGGGTGACGCGAGAGTCGCCGGCTGCCGGGCGTCCTGATGCGTCGTGAGCCGCGCCTCCGGTACGGGCTTCGACACGTTTTGGAGCGGAGGCGTTCGAGTATGATGGATGCAAGAACGGCTTGATCCGGAGCCCCACCTACCGGCATGCGACGAACTCCGAAACCGTACCTCCGCAAACGGGGCACGCGCACCTCGACCACCGCCGAAGTGCGTCAGGATCGCCCAGGACTCGGACCAAAGCGGGCCCAGCCGGCGCGCGGAGTCGCCGGTAGAGTAGGGGGTTGGGAAAGCCCTGAGATCAAGAGCCGGTACGTGAGCGTCATCGAGAACCTCGCGAAGGAGGCGGGGAGCGACGACCCCGGTTATGTCATTCCGCCCGACGTGACGCTGGCCCAGTGCATCGGCTATGCGCAACGGTTCGTGGTGGGAAGCCCGCGGGACCAGCCTCACTACAGGTACGACAGATATCTGGAGACGCTCGACAGGTGCATGCGAGACGTACCCTTTGACCAGAGTGTTCAGACTGCGATGCATCTGGATTTGGGAGCCGGTCCCGGCCTCTTCACTTGGGTGTTCTGGGACTTCATGCACAGCGTGACGAGCGAGCGTAAAGGACTGTCACTCGACCTGTTCGGCTATGACCACGCCACCGAAATGTCCACGTTAGCCAAGCGCGTCTGGGACGGGCTTGGATTGCAGGCGACATACCGCTGTTTAAACAGCGAGGACGCGGTTTACGCGAGTGTTTGGCCCCAGGGTCCGCCGACCAACGTCCTGATCACACTCGGACACTCGCTGATGCAAGTGCACCGCCATGGCGGTCTGGCGATCTTCGCTGAACTGTGCGAGGCCGTCGCCGGTCTGGATCGGAGTGCCCGATTGGTGGCGGTGGATGCACATAGTCGCGAAAGGCCCAGGGAGTTTGACACCGCGTGGGAAGAGTTCCGCTCAATGATGAAGGACAGTCGAGTCCGAGTCAGACACAAGGGTCCGTCCGAGCGCGTCGCGACGGTCGAACTCTTGTCCGGCCCTTGGAGGCGGCAATGAGCGAGCAGCCTTCGCTCGACTTCCGCGATGCCGAGGGTGCGCACTTCCCGAGCGCGGATGGCCTGGCTAACGCTGCTGTCCCGGAAATCCAGGGGCTCGAGTATCTTCCGGACTTCTTGAGCCCTGCCGAGCAGCAGCGGGCGCTGGAATCCATCGACCGATCGGACTGGATGTCCACTCTGGAACGAGCCGTGCAGCACTATGGCTGGCGTTACGACTACCGATCGAGAGTGGTCACCTCCGACATGCGCATAGGTCCGCTGCCGGATTGGCTCGCCGACCTCGCCCAGCGACTGTACAAAGAGACGGGTGCCTTCGACCGAGTCCCTGACCAGGCAATCGTGAACGAGTACACGGCTGGTCAGGGCATTGCCATGCACATCGACCGGCATTGCTTCGGCGACGCGGTGGCGACCATCAGTCTCGGCGATACCTGGCTGATGGACTTCCGTCCGTTGCGTGCTAATCGGTCTGCAACCGTACACATGGCCCTTGCGCAGGGATCCGCGCTCATCCTGACCAATGACGCCAGGTACCGGTGGCTCCATGGGATCGCCAAACGCAGACGTGAACGGCTCCAGCACGGTGGCTGGAGGCCCCGGGCCCGCCGCGTATCGGTGACGTTCCGTACGGTGCTGCTTTAGCGCTCCCGCAGCGAGGGCGGTCCACAAGGCCGCAGCAACCGGCCCAGGCGTGGGGCCGGCGACCTCTCGAATGTCTGTAGAATACGGCGCTTTTCACGCTCCAATCACACCCGACGGGAGGAAGCCATGGCCGAAGCGGCCGTCTCGGACATCGACGCCGATCTCAACGACCTGACCATGGGCGAGGAAGCCCAGCCCCTGCTCGACGCGGTGACGAAGTTCATCACCGAGGATGTCGAGCCGCGGACGGAGGAGTACTTCGAGGCAGCCGGCGAGCACGGCGACCGCTGGAGCCTCTCCCCGCGCCAGGAGACGATCCTCGGCGGGCTGAAGGACAAGGCGAAGTCCAACGGCCTGTGGAACTTCTTCCTGCCGGACGCGGACACGGGCGAGGGGCTCAAGAACCTCGACTACGCGTACATCGCCGCGCAACTCGGCAAGAACCCGATCGCCTCCGAGTGCCTGAACTGCAGCGCGCCCGATACCGGGAACATGGAAGTGCTCGAGCGCTACGGCACGCCGGAGCAGAAGGAGAAGTGGCTGAAGCCGCTGCTGAACGGCGAGATCCGCTCCGCCTACGCCATGACGGAGCCGAACCTTGCGTCGTCCGACGCCAAGCAGATCGCGACCCAGGCGCGCCTCGACGGCGACGAGTGGGTGATCACCGGTGAGAAGTTCTACATCTCGGGCGCCGGCGACAGCCGCTGCAAGGTCATGATCACGATGGTCCAGACGGACCCGACGGCGGCGCCGCATCGGCAGCAGTCGCAGATCCTCGTGCCCATCGACAACCCGGGCGTCGAGATCATCGAGCCGATGGAAGTGTTCGGCCACGACGACGCCCCCCACGGGCACATGCATCTCAAGTTCCACGACGCCCGCGTGCCGAAGGAGAACATCCTGCTCGGCGAGGGGCGCGGCTTCGAGATCTCCCAGGGCCGCCTCGGCCCGGGCCGCATCCACCACTGCATGCGCTCGATCGGCCAGGCCGAACGCGCTCTCGACCTGATGGTGCAGCGGGGCCTGTCGCGCGAAGCGTTCGGGCGCCCTATCGCGCAGCTCGGCAAGAACGTCGAGGTGATCTCCCGCGCACGCATCGAGATCGAGGCGATGCGCCTGATGGTGCTGAAGGCCGCCAAGGCGATGGACGTGCTCGGCAACCGCGAGGCGCGCATCTGGGTGCACATGGTGAAGGCGATGGTGCCGGAGCGCGTGTGCCAGATCATCGACCAGGCGATCCAGATGCACGGCGCCACGGGCGTCTCCCAGTGGACGCCGCTCGCGCGCATGTACACGGGCCAGCGCACGCTTCGCATCGCGGACGGACCGGACGAGGTGCATCACTTCGTCGTGGGTCGCGCGGAGATCCGCAAGTACCAGGGCGCGGCCTGACGGCAGCGTAGGACATCGCACGGCAGGACGGCCCCTCGCGGGCCGTCTGTGCATCTGGCGCACGAGAACGCAGGAGGAAACCGTGGAAACGAGGCCCAGCGACTACGACTTCGGACCCATGCACGAGGCGGTGCAGAAATACCTGGACGACGACTTCCTCGCCATGGCGTCGTCGGTGATCCTCGAGGGCGGCGAGCCCGTGGACTTCCACCTCTGGGGCCACCAGGACCGGGAAGCAGGAATCCCGCTCGCCGCGGACTCGATCTTCCGCATCTATTCGAACACGAAGATCATCACCTCCGTGGCGGCGATGACGCTCTGGGAGGAGGGCCGGTTCGACCTGGACGATCCAGTCGAGAAACACCTGCCGCAACTCGCGGGCTTGAGCGTGCTGCGGGAAGGCGCGACCGACCCCGCGGACGCGGAACCGCTGGACACGCCGCCGACCATCCGCCAGCTCATGAGCCACAGCGCCGGGTTCTCCTACGGTTTCCTGCTCGAGTCGCCCGTGGACGCCGTGTACACCGAGCGGAACCTGTCGCGGCCGGACTCGACCCTCGAGGACCTCGTCGAGGCGCTGGCGGACATCCCGCTCGCCAACCGTCCCGGGACGCGCTTCCAGTACAGCGTGGCGACGGATGTCCTGGCGCGCCTGGTGGAAGTGCTGTCCGGCGAGCGCTTCGACCGCGTTCTCGCGCGGCGCATCTTCGAGCCGCTCGGCATGGTCGACACGGACTTCCACGTGCCCGCCTCGAAGCACGACCGCTTCTGCGTCAACTACGCCGCGCGGGACCAGATGGACCCGATGGTACCCGGCCTCGACGCTGCGCCGGACGTGCTGCTCGGCAGCTATCTCGCGCCGAAAGCCTTCCTCTCGGGCGGCGGCGGGCTGGTCTCGACCATCCTCGACTACACCCGGTTCATCCGCATGATCGTGGGTGGCGGCACGCTTGAGGGCACGCGGATACTCGACGCCGCGACGCTCGATCTCATGCGCGAGAACCAGCTCCCGGAGGGTGCCGGCGTGCAGTTCCCGTTCTGGCACATGCCGGACACGGTCTTCGGCCTGGGCTTCGCCCTCAAGACGGCCCCGGCCGCGGGGGAACCCGACGCGGCGATCGGCGAGTATCACTGGGGCGGTATGGCGGGCACACATAGCTGGATGTCGCCGGCCGCGGACATCGCCGCGCTCGTCTTCACGCAGCGCCTGCCGGGTTTCTGGCACCCGTTCAGCCACGAGTACAAGCGGCAGGTGTACGCGGCGGTGGCCTGATTCGCGCCACCACCCGCCCGGATCAGTTCGGCGGCCGGTACTGCCGCTCGACGTCGGCCTCGAGTGCGGCGTCCCGCTCGGCGAGCAGTCCCGAGCGCGACCAGTCCAGCAGTTCGCGGAGCGGGAAGCGGCGACCGGGGCACGTTGTCTTCTCGCCACGGACCTGTCGATGTCCGCCGATCGCGATGCGGGGATAGCGCTGCTTGAGGGTGAGGAGGAGCGCCCGTAGCCCCTTGAGCTGCGGATCGTCGGGAGGTCGCCCGGAGAAGTCGCCCTCGAGAGCGATCTCGATACAGTGCGCGCGCCCCACGCGCTCGGATTCGCTGGCGCAGGCTTCGGTCTTGCCGGAGGCCGTGATCCTGTAGTGGAAGCCTGTGTCCGCGCATGCGTCGTGGTGCACGAGGGCGAAGCGCACCTCACCGAGCCGCATCGACCGCCTCACTGGAGCCTTGACGCGACGCGGTAGCGAGGCCGGAGTAACGAGGTTGATCGATCGCGACCTGCAGGGCCACGGTCTGGCGCAAGTGGTCGGTCAGTCCGGGCTGGGCGAGATCGATCGAACCGTCCCGGAGGCCGTGAACGAGCCGCCAGCGCAGGGTCTCGAGGTCTCCTTCCGGGTCCTGCAGCACCCTGCGTAACCCGGCCAGTTCGGCGGCGCGGTGGCCCGGTCCGAGCGCCGTCTCGCGCAGGACGATGTCGAGAGAGTTGGACGCCACGAGGGCCAGGAACCGCGTGCGTCCTTCCGTCTCCGCCCTGACGTCGTTCCTCAGGAAGTCCCGCACGCTCACGAGCAGTTCGTCGATGCGCGGCATGTCGAGGGTCGAGTCGAACGGCGGCGGCTCCGGCACCTGCACGGGCCCCGGGATCAGCAGGTTCACGCAGTCGACCTGGCACTCCGACGTGCGCCGCCCGATACCGGGGCGCTCCACGCTGGGGTCGGGCCCCGTACGGTAGTGCTCCGCCATCTGGAGACACCCGACCGCCCACCAGAAGGAGCCGAAGACCTCCCAGTACTTCACGCGCTCGGGATCCACGGGTCTCCCCGACACCCGTTCATACCCCCGAAAGAGGTCCTCGTAGCTGCCGAATCCGCCTACGGGACCGGTGCCCCCGAAACGCCAGGAATTGGTGCAGATCCAGCCCAGGTCCCGCATGGGATCGCCGATGTGGGACGCCTCCCAGTCGAGCACGGCGACGACGCCTGTCGGATCCACCATCAGGTTGCCGTTGCGGAAGTCGTTGTGCACCAGGCCCATCTCGAAATCCGCGGGCAGGTGTTCCAGCAGCCACCGCGCCGTGAAGTCGATCATCGGCTTCGGGGTGTCCATGGCCCTGTAGCGGTCCCACGTCTGGTGAACGAACGCTTCCGGCGTCAGGGGATCGAGGACAGCGGCGAGACCGGCGCCGTCGATGTCGATGCCGTGAATGCGCGCGAGCACCTCGCCGCACGCCTCGGCCAGGCGCGGCCGCACCTCGGCGAGGGCAGGGGAGCGGACGATCCGGGCGCCCAGGGTCTCGCCGTCGAGCCATTCCATGACGAAGCCGGGTCCGAGGCCGTCGTCCTCGGCCAGCACGTAGTGCACCTCCGGTTCCGGCACGCCGGCGGCGCGAGCCGCGATCATGAGGCGTGCCTCTCCGGTGAGGCCCGGATACCCCGCGGCGGGGTCCCTGGCCATGCCCCCGGCCGCGCGGCGCAGGGCGAGCTGTCTCGTGCCGTCCGCGGTCTCCACGACCAGGCGGTAGGTTTCCTGGCTCGCGCCGCCGGACAGGCGTTCCGCTTGAACAAGGCCCAGGCAGCCCGGGATTTCCCGGGTCAGGACGGTCTCGAGGAGGGCGTGCAGGTCGGGTTCTTGGGACACGCGCGGCGGCCTGGCGGAGGTTCCGGCGTAGAATACGCAATTCCGCGTTGATCCTTCAGCCGGGGAGCAGAGGGGCCCCGACGGGGCCCCTCGCCAAAGGAGTGGCATGAGAGGACTAATGGCGGTGGCGGCCTTCGTGGCGGCCGCGGCCGCGCAGGGCGAGGCGTCCGCGACCTTGTCGCGCATCGGCTTAGGCAGCTTGGAAAACGCGTGGTACGCCGAAAGGCGGGCGGCCGAGGTCGGCGAGGCCCTCGGCATCGCCACGGAGGTGATCGGCTTCGATGCCGCCGGTTTCCGCGGCCATCGCGTCGTCAGTTCCGCGCTCCCGGAGGAGGAGGCGCGGACTCTGCGGGACGTGGCGGTCCGCCAGGGCTGGGAGGGGGCGTGGCTGCTGCACGGGGCTGCCGCACCTGCCCGCATGGTTCGGGCGGCACCGGAGGACACGCCGTCGGCGCCGCCGGTGTCCGAGCCGGTGGAGCCGGTCGATCCGCAACCCGTCGTGCCGCCGGTGCAAGTCGTCTCGGAGACGACAGACCTCGGCGAACGCCCCTTGACGCTGCGTGCAACCGCCGATCCCGCCGAAGCCATCGTCGTACCGAGGCATGCGGACGGCGAACTCGGCATCGTTATCGACGGCGTGCTCGACGAACCGGTCTGGGCGGAGACCCCCCGTTACGACGCCATGCGCGTCATCGACCCGGACACCCTGGTCGAGCCGCGTTACCGCACCGTCGTGCGCTACCTCTACACGGAACGGGGCCTGTACGTTGGCGCCTGGATGGAGCAGCCGCCGGAGACCCTGGTGGCGCGCCTCTCGTCCCGGGACGACTACATCAACCGGGACGCCTTCGGCCTGACCCTCGACACGTCGGGGGAGGGGCTCTACGGGTACTGGTTCACGGTCAACCTCGGCGGGTCCGTGATGGACGGCAAGGTGGAACCGGAACGGGAGTACACGGCGGAGTGGGACGGTCCGTGGGAACGCGGCACCGCGGTGCTCGACGACGGCTGGAGCGCCGAGTTCTTCCTGCCCTGGGCGATGATGACGATGCCGGGGGGCGTCGACCAGCGCAGCATGGGCCTGTGGGTCAACCGCAAGGTCGCCTATATCGACGAGCGGTGGAGCTGGCCGGCGCTGCCGTTTACCGGAGCCCGTTTCATGTCGGCGCTCGGCCGGATGGAGGTGCCCGGCGTCGCCCCGAGGGGCGAGTTGACCGTGTTCCCGTATGCCGCCTCGACGTTCGACTATGTCGCCGAGGAGGATGATGTCGACGCCGGCGTGGATGTCTTCTGGCGGCCGAACGAGGGCCTGCAGCTCACCGCGGCCGTGAATCCGGATTTCGGATCCGTCGAATCCGACGACGTCGTGATCAACCTCACGGCGCGCGAAACCTTCTTCCCGGAGAAACGGCTGTTCTTCCTCGAGGGCAGCGAGATCTTCACCACCACCGCCCGGGGCCAGATCACTGCCTTCCGGGCCAGCGGCGGCGCCAGCCAATCGGTGGGTGCGCGGCAGACCAAGGAGTCCTTCGTACGCCCTCCGACGATCGTCCTGAACACCCGGCGCATCGGCGGCAAGGGCCTCGTCGACATCCCCGACGACGTGCGCGTGCCAGGGTACGAACAGTCGAAGCCCACCGACCTCCTCGGCGCCGTCAAGCTGACGGGCCAGACAGGGCCGCTGCGCTTCGGAGCTCTTTCCGCGTTCGAGGACGATCCGGAACTGCGCGGCGAGCGGGACGGCCGCGAGGTGATCGTCGAAGGCGACGGACGGACCTTCGGCGTGGTGCGCGGACTGCTCGAATCGGCCGGCGAGGGCCGCCGCTCCATCGGCTACATCGGCACGATCCTCGATCACCCCGCCCGCCAGGCGATCGTGCACGGGATCGACGGCCACTACCTGTCTGGCAACGGCAAGGTAAAGATCGACGCGCAACTCCTGGGCAGCGACATCGACGATGCGATCGACGGGCAGGAGCGGGGCTATGCCGGGTTCGCGGACGCCCTGTACATCCCGCGCCGGGGCATCCAGCACCAGTTCGGCCTGGACTACTTCGACGACACCATCGACATCAACGATGTCGGTTTCCGCGGCCGCAACGACATCCGGGGCGCGCGCTACGCCCTCGGCCTGTCGCGCGCCGGGATGAAGCGCGTGCGCATGTGGCGCAGCAACGTGAGCTACGGACGCTGGGTGAACGCCGAGGGACGGATCATCCGCGACGGGATGTTCGGCCGCAGCAGCTTCATGTTCTACAACCGCTCCGAGATCCGCACCGAGTTCAACTTCTTTCCCGCGCGTTGGGACGACATCGAGAGCCGCGGCAACGGCTCCTACCGCACGGGTGACCGCCTGCAGCTTTCCCTGGCGTACGGCACGGACTCGAGCAAGCCGTTCAGTTGGAGCGTCCAGGGCGGCGGGTTCCAGGAGGAACTCGACGGCTACGAGTACCGCGGCGGCTTCGGTTTCACGCTCAAGCCTTCGGATCGGTTCTCGCTCGACTTCGACGTGATCTACAGCCACCGGGAACACTGGCTGATCCACCAGGGAGGGCGGAACTTCACGACGTTCCGCGCGCGCGACTGGCAGCCGAAGCTGGCCGTGGACTACTTCCTCAGCGCGCGCCAGCAGCTGCGCTTCACCATGCAGTGGGCGGGCATCCGCGGAACGGAGAACGAGTTCTTCGAGGTGCCGATCGGCGACGGCGACCTGCAGCGCCGGGTGAAGGCCCCGGGCGAGCCGAGCGACGACTTCACGATCAGCCGGCTGACGGCACAGTTGCGTTACCGTTGGGAGATCGCGCCGCTGTCCGACCTCTTCGTCGTCTACACGCGCGGCAGCAACGTGCCCGACCGGGGCTACGACACGTTCGGCGACCTCTTCGATGACGCCCTGACCGAGCCGGTCATCGACGTCTTCGTCGTCAAGCTGCGCTACCGCTTTGGCGGTTGAGCCCCGCCCCGGAACCGGGGCTGACGCCGAGACGGGCGACCACAAGGGTCGCCCCTACCATGGCTACTGGTTGATCGTCGCTGGGTTCGTCACGCAGTTCGTGGCGGTTGGCGTCACGAACTACGCGGCCGGCCCCTTCCTGACGCCGATGACCGAGGACCTCGGCTGGACCCGCGCGGAGTTCACGATCCCGCGTTCGCTCGGGGGCGCGTTCGTGGCCCTGACCGGGTTCCTCATCGGCGCCTGGGTGGACCGTCTCGGGGCGCGGCCTTTCATGACGACGGGCATCGTCGTCACGGCGGCGTCGCTGTGGCTGCTCGGCTCCATCGATGCGCTCTGGAGCTGGATCGTGCTCAACGGCGTGATCCTGAGCGTGGGGGCGGCGATGCTGGGCAACCTCGTCGTCAACGTCACCATGGCCAAGTGGTTCGTGGAGTTGCGGGGTCGGGCGGTCGCGCTCGCGGCGATGGGGGTGTCGTTCGCCGGCATCGGCGTGACCCCGGTGCTCGTCTGGGCGATCGACGCCTGGGGCTGGCGCACGGCCTGGGAAGCGCTGGCGGTCGCTTCGCTCTGCCTGGGACTGCCCTTCACGCTGCTCATGCGGCGCGCGCCGGAGGACCACGGACTGCACCCGGATGGCCGCACCGACGCCGATGTCGCGGCCGGGCGCGCGGCCCGGGCGGCGGCGGACTACAGCGGTTCCATGACCCGCCGCGAGGCGCTGCGCTCCGCGACGTTCTACCTGCTCATCGTGGCGTTTGGCCTGTTCGTGATCAACATCGGCGTGATGCTCCTGCAGACCGTGCCGTATATGACGGACGCGGGGTACGACCGCGCGACCGGAGCGATGATGATCGTCGTGGCGTCCATTCCGGCCATGCTGGCGAAGCCGATCTGGGGCCACTTCATCGACCGCCTGGAGCCGAAACCCCTGGCCGCGGCAGGCTCCGCGATGACGGGCGTCGCGATGTGCGTGATCGTGCTGAGCGTATCCTCAGGCTCGCTGGCCGGCGCGTACGTGGGCTTCTTCCTGCTCGGCGTCGGGTGGGGCGGCATGATCCCCCTGCAGGAAGTCATCTGGGCCTCCTTCTTCGGGCGGCGTTATCTCGGCGCCGTGCGC
>VXNE01000221.1 GCA_009840715.1 Gammaproteobacteria bacterium | reverse complement strand
CCTTGGGACAGGATGACAATGCGGTCGCAGAGCGCGGCCACCTCCTGCATGACGTGGCTCGACAGCAGCACGCAGCAGCCGGCGTCGCGCCGGTCCCGGATGACGTCGCGGAGGGCCCGGGTGGCCATCACGTCGAGTCCGTTCGTCGGTTCGTCGAGGATGAGCGTACGAGGATCGTGTACCAGCGCGCGGGCGAGACCGACGCGTATCCGCTGACCCTGGGAGAAGCCCTTCGTCCGGCGGTCTGCGATGTCGCCGATCTGCAGCGTATCGACGACCCGTTCGACAGCGGCCGTGCCGGCCGCGTTATCCATGCCCTGCAGCGCGGCATAGTAGGCGATGTTCTCCCGCGTGGTGAGGTTGGCGTACAGGTTGGCGTTGTGAGGGAGCACGCCGATCCGGGCCCGGACGCCGATGGGATCCTTCATCGCGTCGATCCCGTCTACGGCAGCCGTCCCCGCGTCCGGACGCAGCACGGTGCAGAGGATGCGCAGCGCCGTTGACTTGCCGGCGCCGTTCGGACCGAGGAGACCGGTGATCGCGCCGTCCCGGGCGGTGAAGGACGTACCGGCGAGGGCCTGCACCTTGCCGAAGCGCTTCTCGAGGTTCTTGATCTCGATCATGGCGCCGGGCCGAGGGGCGACGTCAGCAGCGGGAACGGCCGCATGCGTTCGGCGCAGTCGAGGTCCAGGCCGGTCGGGTCGGCCGCCTCCACGAATTCCGCCATGATGCGGGGCACGCACCCCGAAGCGAGCATGCCGTGGCCTTGGCCCGGTCCGACGAGTTCGCCGTAGTTCGTTAATCGTTGAGCGGCAAGCGGCACGTAGCGGGGCGGCGTGATGGGATCCTCCTCGCCGGTCAGGAAGAGTACCGGAACGTCGCTCTCAAGCGGCTCCTTGAAGTCGTCGTCGATGGGGCCGCGGGGCCAGCGGGCGCAGACGCGGCCGAGCATTTCCATGAACGCCGTGCCCATGTAGGTCGCGCGTTGCGCCTCGAGATCCACCCCGCGCGCGAACGGCTCGTCCTCGGTGCAGACGATCGCGTAGTTCAGCCCCATCGCCAGTTCCTCGACGCCGAGGGACGCGAGGTACCCCTGCGTCACGAGCGGCTGGTAGTCGCCGCGCCAGGCCGCGTCGATGAGAACGGGGAGCACGCTGGTCGTCACCGGCGAGTAGAGCAGCAGGCGCACCACCCCCGCCAACGTCAGGCGGTCCACCAGCACCTCCTGCAGCTCCGCCGTGCGGGGATGCTCGAAGGCGACGCGCGCCGGTGCTGCCTCCAGCCGCGTGAGGACGGCTTCGAAGTTCCGGGCCAACTCCGGGAACGCGGCGTCGCAGGCCGGATCTGTGCGGCATCGCTCGAGCATCGCCTCGAGGGCGCGCTGGCTCTCGACTGCCGTGTCCGGGCCGAGCGCCACCACGGCCGGCACGACCCCGTCCAGGATGACGCTCCGGGTCCGCTCCGGAAACCGGCGCGCGTAGTGCTGGGCGACGCGGGACCCGTAGGAGATGCCGTAGACGTTGAGCTGTTCGTAACCCAGGGCATCGCGCACGCGGTCCAGGTCCTGGACGGCCAGGGACGAGGTGAAGAAACGCGGGTCCGGTGCGAGTGCATCAAGGCATGCGAGGGTCATCTCGACCAGGGTGTCGACGTCGGTCACGACGTCGGCCAGTGGGCCGAGCTCGCGGAAGTTCTCGCAGTGCAGGGGGGCGGACTTCCCGGTCCCGCGCTGGTCGACGAGCACGATGTCCCGCGTGCGGCGTACCTGCTCGAACGCGCCGTGGACCTGGGCGAAGAAACGCGTCGACGCATCGCCCGGTCCTCCGGCGATGACGGTCACCGGGTCGGGCGCCGGCGTCTCGACCACGGCGGGGACGACGGCGACGTGGAGGCCGATCGTCTCTCCTGCCGGATTTTCGGGATCGAGGGGGACCTCGAGGGTCGTGCAGCGGCCGCGGATTTCCTGACGTCCCTCGCTGGCGGTCAGCATGCAGGGCGAGAGGTCGGCGAAGGCCGTGGCCGCGGACATGACGGTGCCCGCAACGAGTGGGGCCGCAACGAGCAGGGGAGAGGTGGGAAGGGAGCGCGCTTCCATGGCTGGCGCGATAGCCTATGGGCTTGGGCCGGAGAATGGAACGGCCAGATGCGCAGCGTCTCGTGAAGGACATGTCACCTGCGGCAGAGGAGAGCCCGTGAAGACCTCCCACGGAAGCCGGTCGCCCGCCTTCGAGTCCCCGGAGGACGCTTACCACCAGTTCTTCCGCGCGGACAGCGCGAAAGACGCCGAGGGCTGGGCAGCCGTGATGAGCTACGCGCACGTCCGCGTGTCGGCACGGGGCACGGGGCTCTACTTCGAAACGCCGGTCGAGTACGCGGCCGGCGCCTCGTGGTCGGCCCGCGAGGCCACCGGGTGGGTGCGATCGGTCGGCGTCGAGCCGGTGCGCGTGCACGAGTCCGCGGACAGGGTCCACCTCGCCGGCGGCTGGACGCGATACAACGCCAACGACGAGCCGATCCTGCGCAACCGGGTGACCTACATCCTGACCCGGATCGACGGGTCATGGGGGATCCAGGCCCGCTTCGGGACGGACTCCTTTAGGGAGGGCGAAACGGTTGACGCGTCGGCCCCGATCGGCGTCGTACGCGAGCACCTAAACCGGTTGGCGGCCGGGGATTTCGACGTGGCAGGCAGTTCCGTCAGCCATCCACTCGTCGACGTGGGCATCGGCCACGTCGACCGATACCGGAACCATGCCCAGGTCGTCGAGGGACTGGCCGCCGCGGCGGGGAGGCCGCGCTCCGTTCTGGATGTCCACACGGTCCAGGCAGGGACGCGCGGCGCGGTCGTGGCGGCGACCTGGGAGGCCACCGACGGAGACCGCGTCCAGGCGGTGTTGCTGGTGGGCAGGCCGGAGGGCGCCTGGCGCATCGGCGGTCGTTCGATCATCGCGCCCTGACTCCGTTCCGTCCCGCGGCGCCAATGCCTAGAATGCCCGCTTTCGACGGGACCGCCCTCGCCCATGCCGGAAGAGTCGAGCGACTTCATACGCCAACGCATCCGCCAGGATCTGTCGGAAGGCGTGACGAACACCGTCGTGACGCGGTTCCCGCCGGAGCCGAACGGCTACCTGACCATCGGTCACGCGAAGTCGATCTGTCTCAATTTCGGGGTGGCGGAGGAATTCGGCGGACGTACCTTCCTGCGCTTCGACGACACCAACCCCCTGAAGGAGAGCGAGGAGTTCGTCGAGGCGATCCAGCGCGACGTCGCCTGGCTCGGGTTCTCCTGGGGTGACGCCGCGACGTTCGCGTCGGACTACTTCCAGGCACTGTACGGCTTCGCCGAACAACTCGTCGAACGCGGCAAGGCGTACGTGGACAGCCAGAGCGCCGAGGAGATTGCGGCGACCCGCGGAACGTTCACGACACCCGGTAAGGAAAGCCCGCACCGCGATCGTCCGGTGGCCGAGAACCTGGACCTGTTCCGCCGCATGCGCGCGGGCGAGTTCCCGGACGGCGCGCACGTGTTGCGGGCGAAGATCGACATGACGGCCTCCAACATCGTCATGCGCGACCCGGTCCTCTACCGCATCCGGCACGCGACCCACCACCGCACGGGCGACGACTGGTGCATCTACCCGATGTATGACTTCACGCACTGCCTCTCGGATGCCCTCGAGGGCATCACGCACTCGCTGTGCACGCTGGAGTTCGAGAACAACCGCGAACTCTACGACTGGGTGCTCGACAACGTCGACGTGAACTTCCATCCGCCGCAGATCGAGTTCTCGCGGCTGAACCTGGAGTTCACCGTGATGTCGACGCGTTTCTTCCGGAAGCTGGTCGAGGGCGGTCACGTGGCGGGCTGGGACGATCCGCGCCTGCCGACGATCTCGGGTCTCAGACGCCGGGGCTACACGCCGGAGATGATCCGCGACTTCTGCCAGCGGGTGGGCGTCACCAGGCAGGAGAACCGGGTCGCCATGGAACTGCTCGACTTCTGCGCCCGGCAGGCGCTGGAGGACACGGCGCCCCGGGGCATGGCCGTGCTCGACCCGTTACCGGTCACGATCGTCAACTATCCGTCCGACGAGGACGAGACCCTGGAGGCGCCCTGGCATGGCAAGCATCCGGAGATGGGTGCGCGGGCCATCACGTTCGGCCGCTCGCTCGCGATCGAACGGGAGGACTTCATGGAGGAGCCGCCCCGCAAGTTTCGCCGGCTCTCTCCGGGGGGACTTGTGCGGCTGCGGTACGGCTATGTCATCCGTTGCGACGAGGTCGTCCGGGACGACGGGGGGGCCGTGGTCGAGTTGCGTTGCACCTACTTCCCCGAGTCGAAGAGCGGCGGCGACACCAGCGGGCTGAAGCCGAAGGGGGTCGTCCACTGGGTCAGCCGACAGTCCGGGCGGGCGGCGGCCGTCCGGGTCTACGACCGGTTGTTCTCCGTTCCGGCGCCAACTCCCGACAACATGGAGGGAGAACTCAATCCGGCCTCTCTCGAAGTCGCGCAGGCGATCGTCGAGCCTGGCGTGGTGGAGGCGGACACCGAACGGTTCCAGTTCGAGCGCGTCGGCTACTTCTTCAAGGACCCGGTCGAGTATTCGCGGGAGACGCCGATGTTCAACCGGATCGTGACCTTGCGCGACTCCTACCGCCCGGAGCCGACATGACCGGTCCGCTGACGGACCTCCGGGTCATCGAACTCGGGACGCTCATCGCCGGCCCGTTCTGCGGCCAGCTCTTCGGCGACATGGGCGCCGACGTCATCAAGGTGGAGCCTCCGGGGACCGGGGATCCCATGCGCGCGTGGGGCCGCGGACTGCCGGTCTGGTGGCCCGTCATCGCACGCAACAAGAAGTCGGTCACGCTCAACCTGCGCGAGCCGCGCGGCCAGGAGCTGCTCAAGGATCTCGCCGCTCACGCCGACGTGCTGATCGAGAACTTCCGGCCGGGAACGCTCGAGCGCTGGGGACTCGACCACGCAGCGCTGTCCGCCGTCAACGAGCGGCTGGTGATGGTGCGCGTGTCGGGTTTCGGGCAGACCGGACCGTACGCGCGCCGCGCCGGCTACGGGTCCGTCGGCGAGGCGATGGGCGGCATCCGCTACCTCGCCGGCGATCCGGACCGGCCGCCGAGCCGCGTCGGGCTCTCCATCGGGGACTCGCTCGCGGCGACCTTCGCGTGCGTGGGCGCCCTGGCGGCGCTGCACGATCGCGAACGCACGGGGAAGGGCCAGGTGGTCGACTCGGCGATCTACGAGGCGGTACTGGCCGTGATGGAGTCGACCGTCCCGGAATACACCCAGGGCGGGACGATCCGGGAGCGCAGCGGGGCCATCCTGCCGAAGACGGCGCCGTCGAACGTCTACCCCACGGCGAACGGCGAGATGATCGTGATGGGAGCGAACCAGGACTCGGTGTTCGCGCGCCTGACCGAGGCGATGGGGCAGCCCGCGCTGGCTATCGACCCGCGCTATGCGGACCACGTGGCGCGCGGTGAGCACCAGGACGAACTCGACGAGGTCATCGCCGGGTGGACGTCGACATTGGAGGCCGACCCGCTGCTCGATGTCCTCGAGCGGCACGGCGTTCCGGCCGGACGCATTTTCCGGGCGCCGGAGATGCTCACGGACCCGCACTTCCAGGCGCGCGACGCGATCGTCGACGTGGCGCACCCGCTGTTCGAGCGCCTAAAGATGCAGAACGTGTTCCCGAAGCTGTCGCGCACCCAGGGCACGGTACGCTGGCCCGGTCCGGAACTCGGCGCGCACAACGCCGAGGTATACCGGGGGCTGCTCGGGCTGTCGGACGACGAACTGGCCGCGCTGGGTGCGGCGGGGATCGTCTGACCGCCGTCAGCGCTCCATCCAGTCGTTCGCCCGCGACCGCACGCGCCAGACCCCGTCGCCCTCGTAGCTCGCCACCTCGGAGAGGGGCACGGCGGCCATCCCGCCGCCGCCGGGAGGCTGGGTCGCGGACGGGAGCGCGGGCAGGCCGTACTTTCGCCACCAGGGCGGTTCGTCGATCACGTGACCGCGGACCGGCTCGCGGCCCAGGTTCCAGTCGTGGAACATGTCGTCGAATGGCGCGTCCCGCGACAGCACGAACTCGTTCGAATCCATGATCCACTGATTGGTGACCTCGCGCAGGCCGTCGGCCGGGTCGTCGTCGCCATCCGTCGGGAAGCGAAAGTAGCCGTCCATGTCGCAGTGCACGCGCGGGCCGCCGTGCTTGCCGGCCGCGGTCCAGCGCATGTGGCTGCGGGGCCGGACCTTGTTGAAGTCCTGGATGACGGCGAGGCGCAGCCGGTCGGTGTCGTGGAGACCCGCCGTGTGGACGACCAGTCCGTGCGCGAAGATGGTGTCGCCGGCGCGGCCGGTGAACTCGACCGGCTGGACGTCCACCTTGAGGCGGTCGATGGCCTCCGACGACGCGTCGGTCGCCACCCAGTTGAGCGCCTGCTCCGAGGTCGGGTAGAGCACCTGCGGCGATGTCGGGAAGATCGTGAAGCCCCCCGAGTGCGGTGGCACGTCGTCCAGCAGGGTGACGCCCGACAGCTCCATCATGTTCTGGTCCATGTGCGGTCCGAGCCGCGACTCGCGCTCGTCGGATGCACGCGGGAAGATCGAGTAGACGCCGCGATTGCGCCACGGCCGCTTCACGGGACCGCCCATCAGCGCCTCGAGCATGTGGAGCATGCGCGGATGGGCCGAGGTTGCGGCGACGAAGGCCGGGTCATGGCCGAGGCCATGCCAGCGCCACACGTCGTTGACCGCGTCGCGGCTCAGCCGATGCGCCAGCCGTCCCACGCGTTCGCCCACCGTGGCGCCGGGCCGCTCGTCCTCGGGCGACGGCCAGGGGCTGCCGCCCATCCAGTCGTGGTCGAGGTCCCAACGGTTCTCGAGCGTCCAGCGGCCGCCCGGGTCCAGCCAGGTAGCGGGATCCTCGCGGCGCACGCCGGCGCGGACCACCGGAGGTTGCTTCCACCATAGTTCGCGGAACGGCGCTAGGTCGGCGCTCGGGATGAGCCCGCGCTTGATGACGTACCCCTGCGTACGGAACTGCTCGATCTCCTCGGCCGAGAGTCCCAGCCGGTCGGCGCCGGGCGGGTCGAGATCGGGCGTGAGCGGCAGCGGCCGGTGGGCCGGGGCCGTCTCGCTGAAGAAGGCGGACTCCGGGTCCTTGGGCGGCGGTGCGGCGACGCCCGCAGGGTGGTCGGTGTATGTCTCGGCCAAGGCGGGTCCTCCGAAACTCTTCCAACGCCAAGAGTAGCGGTGGGCCGCGGGGTCAGTCCAGCGGGGGCGCGTGGTCGTGAACGAGACGCTCGATCAGGAGGCTCGACAGGTCGCGGCGTGCGTCGAGCACCGAAACGATGAACACGATTCGCTCGTCGTATCGGTAGAGGATGCGCCACGGACCTTCTATCAACTCCCGGTGGCTCGGCGCGTCCATTGCACGCAACTCGGGAACTTCTCGACCGCGCTCGGCGTGCTTTGCCAGTGTCTCGCAACGGCCCCGAATGCGCTCCGCAACGGCGAGGGCGCTGGCGATGTCGTCGTTGGCTATGTAAGACGCAATGTGGTCGAGATCGAATTCGGCCGTCTCGGTCCAGACGATCTCTCGATCGCTCACTCGGTCGACTGGAGGCGTTTCCGGAGTTCGGCGAAAACTAGACGCTGAGGTTTGGTCCTGCCGGCGGCGATGTCCGCCTCGCCCCGCGACAGGAGCTTGAGCATCAGCAGCGCGTCCTGGAGACGTTGGTGTGCCTCGTAGTCCTGCACGACGACCGCGGCGCGGCCGTTCTGAGTGAGCACGACCGTGTGTTCACGCTCTTTGATCTCGGCGATTACCTGGGCGGCCTTGGCTTTGAATTCGGTCAGGCTGATGATCTCGGAGGCCATGGCAAACCTGTTTCGGTCTGAATTCGGGTCGGATTATAGCGCGTTGGCATCGCGAGGGGTGCTCGGTCGGGTCACCGCTCTGGATACAACCGCGTCCCCAGGAACTCGCGGAACGCCTTCCCGCTGCCCATGCCGGTCACGATGCAGCCGGCGGCGATCCCCGCACCGATAAAGAGCAGCGGCACGTTCTGGTCCACCGCGTCCGCGAGCACGCCGGCGAGGCCCATGGCTATCGGCACCGTCCCCATGATGAGGGTCATCAACACGCTCATCGCGCGACCCCGGAGCCGGTCCGGTGTGGTGGCCTGCATGAGCGTGGTGAACGCCACCATCATCATCCCCATGAACACGCCATCCACGGCGTGCGCCACGAGCAGCGTATAGGGAGACTCCGCAACGCCGATGACGAACGTGCACACGGCCATGGAGTAGAGGGCGGCCAGCATGGTGACCGTGCGGGCGGGCCCGTCGATGCGGACGACGCCCGCGACGATCATGCCGGTCACGTTGCCGGTCGCCATCGAGCCCATCAGGTAGCCATACCAGTCCGGTGGCAGCCCCCGGTGCTGGTCGAGCAGGATGGGGAGCAGCACCGCCATCGGCGCCGTCACGAAGTTCAGCATCGCGAAGGCGAGCACCATGTTGCGCAGTCCCTTCCGGCCCCAGACGTAGCGCAGCCCGACGGCGACGTCGGTCATGAAGGCGCTCATGAGGGACCGCAGCGAAGGCGGCGCCAGGGGCAGCGCCTGGGGCATCCGCAGGAAGGCGACGGAGAGCGCCGCCAGGAGGTACGTGCACCCGGTCGAAAGGAAGAGCATCGGTGCGCCGATCACGCGGAAGAGTACGCCGCCGATGGCGTTGCCGATGCCGTTGCTGGCCATGGTGGCGAAGCTGTTCATGGCGTTGGCGGTGTTGAGGCGCACGAGCGGCACGAGGTTCGGCACCGCGGCCATGACGGCCGGGCGGAGCACGGCGTTCGCGGCGCCGGTGAGCACGCCGAAAGCCGCAAGGGCTCCGATCTTGAACTCGACCTGCCCCGGAACGGCCACGAAGGCGAGGCCGAGGCACAGGGCGGCGATGCCGAGCAGGCCGTTGCCGGCGACGATCAGCATCCTGCGCGAGTAGCGGTCGGCCAGTGCGCCGCCGAACGGTCCGAGCAGCACGCCCGGAATGGCCGCCGTCATCGAGACGAGGCCCATGACGGTGGCCGACCCTGTCTCCTCGAGCAGCCAGTAGACCGTTGCGACCTGCGCCATGGCGACGCCTATCCCGCTCGCGCCCTGCGCCTGCCAGAGGAGCAGGAAATCGCGGTTCAGGAGACGCGTGTGCCGTGACGGTGCCTCGGCGGTCTCCGGGGACTGGTCGGGGCCCTGCTCGCGGACTTCCGCTACGCGCGGTTCAGCCATGCGTTCCCGGCTGGATGTGGACCTTGATGGACCGGGTCGACTTGTCGACGGCCGTGTCGAATGCCTGTCCGGCGTCGTCGAGCGCGAAGCGGTGCGTGACGAGGGACCGGGCGGCGTCTGCATGGTCGGCGACGACATCGAGCGCCACGGCGTAGTCCGCGTGCCCGTCGCTCGCCGCGTAGGTTACCGCGCCGACGACCTCCACCTCGTTGAGGGCGAGGTGCAGGGGGTCGATGCTGGTGCGTGTCCCGGTGAAGATGCCGAGCAGGACGACGCGACCCTTCGGCCGCACGACACGCTGCGCGGTGATGAGCGTGTCCGCCGTGCCGCCGACAGTCTCCACGGCCACGTCCACCGCATGGATGCGCGCGAGTTCCGCCATGCGCTCCTTGCCGGCATCGTCATCGCCGATTACCTCGACCGCGCCGAGCCGCCGGGCGGCCTCCTGCTGATGGGGATGTCGGGCGAGGACGATGGCCTGGGCGCCGCAGGCCCGCGCAGCCAGGATCCCCGTCAGGCCGATGCTGCCCGCGCCCACGATGAAGACCGTCTCGTGGCCGCGCAGCTTCACCTTCTCGAAGCCGTGCACGGAGCATGCGAGCGGCTCCGCCAGGGCGACGCCCTCGGCGTCGAGTCCGCTCGGTGCCGGGAAGACGGTGTTGCCGGGCAAGGTCGCCGACTCGGACATGCCCCCGTCGACGCCCTGCCCGACCAGGCCGCGGTCGTTGCATACGTGGTAGTCGCCCGAGAGGCAGAACGGGCACAGTCCGCAACGCAGCAACGGTTCGATGCCGACCAGGTCGCCTTCGCGCACGTGGCGCACGTCGGCGCCTACCGCCTCGACCGTGCCGCCGAACTCGTGCCCCGGCGTGATGCCGGGCGTCGCCGGGAACTCGCCCCGGTAGAAGTGCAGGTCCGACCCGCAGATGCCGGCGCTGCCGACGGCTACGCGCACTTCGTCGGGTGCGGGGTCGCGTACCGCCTTGTCGGTGACTTCGATGGTGCGTTCCGCGGTCCAGCGGGCGGCGCGCGCGGTCGATGGCATGGCGGTGGCTCCCGGTGAGGACTGCGTTCCATTATGAACGAGGGAACGCTCGCCGGCCCGTCGCAGCGATTCGGGTGGGACGGCCCCGCAGCTGGGGAGGCGGCGAACCTGCAGGGCTCGGTTTTCGGATACGAGTCGCGCCCCTGGCGACGGATCGCGTTTCGTTGACTTGCGGCGCGTTCCCCCGTCAGACTCTCGCCCTGTCGCGTGCAGGAGATCCGCCCGGAAACGTCGGCGATCCGTCCTGCATACAAACCTCCGACGAGGCGCGAACATGGTACTTCCAGCCGGCGACGACCCGCACGCGAGCGCCCGGGAACTGGAGCCCGTCGGCTCCGTGGCGCCCGGGCACTCCCGCCGGCGTTCGTTTCACGGGAGCCCGATGATGAAGTACCAGTTCGTTACCTTGATCGCCACGATCCTCCTGGTTGGAGCGACCGTCATCGGCGTCAACCTGACCATTGTGGACGGGCGCTTCGCCCAGGTGGACTCCCGATTCGCCCAGGTGGACTCCCGATTCGCCCAGGTGGACGCCCGCTTCGAACAGGTGGACGCCCGCTTCGAACAGGTAGACGCCCGCTTCGAACGGGTGGAGGGACGCCTCGACCGGCTCGAGGCGCGCGTGGAGCGGATGGATCGCCGCATTGATGAGGGGTTCCGGGAGATGGCGGCGGCCATCGGGCGCCTGGAAGGGCTGATCCAGGGATTCCACGGCACTGCGCGCACGTCCGGGGAGGAGGCGCGGGCGACCTGAGCTGGAGTCCTGTTACACCCGACTGTGTCGGAGGTGAGAGGCGTAATGGGCCTGCGTCAGTGCTTGATCGTCTGTTGCATCGCGGTCTTGGCGTGCGCCGCCGCGGAAGAACGCCCGGTGGCAGCGTTGAGTTCACTCCCCGGTATCCCGGTGTTGGGGCCACTGAAAGGGACGCCGGCAGTGTCCGTGACCTGGTACGGGGTCTCGACGCTCCTCTTCGACGACGGCGAGACGAAGGTCCTTACCGACGGTTTCTTCAGCCGTCCGTTTTTCGCGGGCCTCGACAGCATCGCCGAGCCGGACACGGCGCAGATCGCTCGCATGGTCGAGACGGCGGACCTGCATGACCTCGCCATGATCACCGCGGTCCACTCACACTTCGACCACGCGATGGACTTGGGCGTTGTCGCCCTCGCGACCGGCGCAGCGGTGTTCGGGTCCGAGTCAACCGCCAACGTGTCCCGCGGCGCCGGCGTCGCCGAGTCGAAGATCGTCTAGGT
>VXNE01000478.1 GCA_009840715.1 Gammaproteobacteria bacterium | reverse complement strand
GGCTGCAAGGCCTCGATGATGGCTACGAGGACGACGGCGTAGCCGACGACCATCGCCAGACGGTTCGGCCATCTGATGCGTCGGCCGTACCGCCTCCAGGTATCCTTGTTGCGCTCTATCCGATGTTCCTGCTTCTCCTCGCTGACCATTGGCGGGCCTCATGTCTCTGGTTCATGTCTCCTGTTCATGCCGGCCCGGTGGCGCCGGGCCATGCAACTACCCTCGAACGAGAGACGTCCCGACTATTCCCCGCCGGTCCGGGTAGCTACTCCCCGACCTGGGAGGCGGCTATTCATCGGGCAACCCGGCAGAGGTCGGGCCATCCGAGGGTTAGTTGCGAGGACGAATGTAGCGCACGACACGACAAAGCGCACGGCCTTTTGGTAGGATATTGATAACGCCAGAGGGGGAACCGACATGGCCAAGCCGAAACCCCGCCGCATCGACCTGATGCCCGACCACTACCAGCCGACGAAGGCCGAGATGGAGGAGGACATCAGCCTCGACACCACACCCGACAGGCTGGCGAAAGCCGTGCTCCAGCCGGTCGAAGTCCAACGCCAGAGCATCCCGGAGCACAAGGCGCGACGGGCTGGCTGATGGCCTTGCTTCGAACGAGTGAGGCGACTGAAGATGCTTCGCGCGGAACCGCGTGGGATTACACCGTGCAGATTCGGCACGACCTGCGCCTCTATCGCAACCAGCCAGGGGACGTCCACAAGCGCGGCTTGTCGTGGAGCCTCATGCGATCCTGCATCGTCAACGGCGAGAGGTTCTCCGAGACCATCATCTCAAGCCCGGAGGTTTTCGATGACCCCGAGGACGCTAAACGCGATGCCCTGCGAAAGCTCTCGATCCTGCGCTGCCCCTTGGACCTGCCGCTCGACAGGGCCGTCAAGTGGATCCTAGACGACTGATCCCTCGGCACTATTCGATATAATTCCCCTTGGAAAGGTAGTGCGCGCCGAAGGCGTGGGTCGCGACGACGCGCTGCATCTCGGCGATGTCGGTATCGGCGACGGAGTTGCCGCGGCTCGCGATGCCGGCGTTGTTGACCAGGATGCTGATCGGCCCCAGATCGGCGGTCACCGCCTCCACCATCTCGCGATCCTGCTCGAAGTCGTCGATGGACGCGCAGTACGCGCGCGCCGTGCCGCCGGCGCGTTCCACGAGTTCCACCGCCTCCGCGGCGGCCGCGTCGTCGCGGCGGTAGTTGACGGCGACGTCGGCGCCGTCCTCCGCCAGCGCCACGGCGATCGCCCGGCCGACCCCGCGGCCGCCGCCCGTCACCAGCGCGACGCGTCCCTGTAACGACATGTTCTTCTCCTTGCTCGTGGCTGGACGGGCGGGGACGAGCCCCGCCCCTACGTACCGGTGAAGTTTGCGTCCCGCTTTTCGAGGAACGCCTTCACGCCCTCACGCGAATCGGCGGTGCCACCTGCCTCCGTCTGCAGCCGGGCCTCGAGGTCGAGCTGCTGCTCGTAGGAGTTGTGCCACGTGGACCAGTAGGCCTTGCGGATCAACGCAAGCGAACGCGGTCCACCGCCGAGCTTGGAGGCCACCTCCATCGCGCCGTCCATCAGGGCCTCGGCGTCATCGTAAAGCCGGTTGACGAGACCCCACTCGAACGCCCGCTCCGCGGGTAGCCGTTCGGCCAGCAGCGACAGCTCCAGCGCCCGGCCCCACCCAACCAGCCGCGGCAGCAGGAACGTGGCGCCGCCGTCGGGGACGAGCCCGATGCGTGCGAAGGCCTGCAGGAAGAACGCCCCGCGTGCGGCGCAGACGATGTCCCCCATCATGGCGAAGCTCATCCCGACGCCGGCCGCGGGTCCGTTCACCGCCGTGACGATCGGCATCTCGAGATCCCTGAGGCCGAGGAGCAACGGGTGATAGTAGTTGCGCAGCCCGGTCCCGGCGCGCCCGCTCCGGACAGCAAGGTTCGCACCCGAGCAGAAGCCGCGGCCGGCGCCGGTGAGGAGCAGGCACCGCACGTCCGCCGGGCGTGTCTCGAGCGCCTCGAGAGCCTCCGTGAGCCCCTCCTGCATGTCCGGACCGATCGCGTTGAGGACCTCTGGATGGTTGAGCGTGAGAACCGCCACCGAGCCCTCGAAGTCGAGTCGGACCCTGTTGAAGTCCATGGACCGTGCCCCCCTGACGGAAAGCGCGAGACTCTATCACAGGCCCCTGTCGCGACCGCCTTCTGCAATAATCGAGGGATGGAACTCGTTTCCAAGGAGTTCGGACTCGCCAAGCGCGATGAAGCCCCGGTGCTCGCGCGCATGTCCCGGGACTACGTCGAACAGGGACTCAACTGGCGCTGGCGCACGCCGGCCATCCTCAACATGATCCGTGACCCCGAGGCGGTCGTGCTCTGCGTGCGCTGTCAGCGCCCGGGAACGAACGGGTCGGAAGTTGCGCCGCGCCCGGGGCGCCACGGGACGGCGGACGGACGCTGGCGCGGCACGGTGATCGGGGGCTTCGGCATCATGCAGTACGCCATGGAGCGGGCGCACCTCAACCTGCTCGCCGTGCACCCTTCGTTACGGCGGCACGGTCTGGCAAGCGATCTCCTGACCTGGCTCGAGAAGACCGCCGTCGTCGCGGGAATCGCCCGGGTCGATCTCGAGGTGCGGGCGCGCAACACCGGCGGCCGCGCCTTCTACCGGGCCCGGGGTTACGAGGAGGCGGATTTCGTCCCGCGTTACTACAGCGGCGTCGAGTCCGCCATCCGGATGCACAAGCGGCTGCGCTGACCGGCGTGCGGGACGGCGTCGTGGGGGACCAGCGTCACGGCCACACGCGAAACGAGAGGCTCCTCCGGTCGGCCTTCTTCCTGGTCGCCGGCTTCATGGTCGTGGAGGCGGTCGGCGGCTGGCTCGCCAATTCCCTGACGCTGCTCGCGGACGCGGGGCACATGCTGCTCGACGCGTCGGCACTCGGTCTCTCCTGGCTCGCCATGCGCCTGTCGCGGCGCGAGAGCACGGCGCGCCTGACGTACGGGTACGACCGGTTCCAGGTGCTCGCCGCCTTCATCAACGCGCTGGCGCTTTTCGGTCTATCCGGAGCGATCGTGTACGAGGCGTTCGGGCGGCTCGGCGCTCCGGAGCCCATGCTGCCGATCCCGGCGCTCGCCGTCGCCGCGGTCGGGTTCGTCATCAACGTCGTCGTGTACCGCATGCTGCACGGGTCGGACAACCTGAACGTCCGCAGCGCCGCGCTGCACGTGCTCGGCGACCTGCTCGGCTCCGTCGCTGCCATGGCCGCCGCCGGCTGCGTGCTCCTGTTCGGCTGGCTCTACGCGGACCCGATCCTGGCGCTCGTGATCGCCGCGATCCTCATCCGTGGCGCGGGGCGCATCCTGCGGGAGTCGGGCTACATCCTGCTGCAGGGCGTGCCCGCAAACCTGGACCTCGACGAGGTCCGCGCCGCCCTGACCTCGGACGTGGTCGGCGTGGTGGACGTGCACGGCATGCATGCGTGGGCGCTGACCAACGAGAAGGCCCTCGTAACGCTCCATGCCACCATTGATTCCGCGACGGACGGCCAGTCCGCGACGAACGCGATCAAGGACCTCCTTGCGGACCGTTTCGGTATCGACCATTCGACGGTGCAGATCGAGCACGGCGGGTGCCCGGATACGTGAACCGAGGGCCTGCACCGGTTGACACCTGCCGGCGCAGCTTGCAGGCTGCACTTCCGGCTTCCGACCGCGCGGCAACAGGACCGGCTCCCATGCGCAAAGCACTTGGCAACGCCCTGCTCGCCATGCTCCTGGTGTCCCTCGCCGGTTGCGCCAGTTCGGGCGCCGAGCATCGCCCCATCGTCGACGGTCGCCCGTCCGCGAAGTACGAGGCCGACCTGAACCAGTGCCAGGAGCTTGCCCGGCAACACGCGCACGTGGACGGGGATGCGGCGATGGGTACCGCGGCTTCCGCGGCGGTGGGCGGCATCCTGGGCGGCGCGATCGGCGCCGCCGCAAGCGCGGTGAACCGCGGCGTGTACAGCGTCCAGGAAGGCGCCAGGGAACGCGCACGCATCGTCTCGCGATGCATGCGGGAGCGCGGGCACAAAGTCGTCAACTGACCTGGGCCCCAACGACCCGAGCGCACGACGCGCCCGGGGTTCCCTCCTACACCGCCGCAAGCAGCAACTGCCCCACCAGCGCGAGCGCGAAACCGAGGACCGCCCCCAGCGGCGGCGCCCAGTGCCGTTCGAGCCGTGACTGCGGCGCGATGTCCTGGAAGGTGAGATACAGGATGCCGCCCGCCGCGAAGAGCAGGACCGCGCCCAGCACGGCTTCGTGATCGGCCAGCCAGAACCAGCCGATCGCGCCGCACACCGGCCCCAGCAGCGCCAGGACGATCATGCGGCCGAGCGCGGTGCGGGGCGGCATGCCGGCCGCGGCGAGTTCGCGCCAGGCGTTGAACCCCTCGGGCAGGTTCTGCAGGCCGATCAGGAGGGCAAGCAGGATCGCGCCCTCCCCGCCGACGGCGAAGATCCCGCCCAGGGCGAGCGACTCGGGCAGGAAGTCGGCCGCCATGGCGCTGAACTGCGGCGCCGCCCTTCCCTTCAGGGCTTGACGTCGGTCCAGGACCATGAACGCTCCGCCGCCCGCCAGGAGCAGCACCGTCACTGCAAGCGGGTCGGGTACCCAGAGCACGCCCTCCGGCACCAGTACGAGCGCGACGGCGCCGACCAGCACGCCGCCACCGAATGCGATGACGAAATGCCGGAACTCCTCCTCCAGCCATGCTGGCCTGACCCGCTCGATACGGGCGAGACCGGCGCCGATGGGGATGCAGGCGCCGGCGAGCGCCGTGAAGAGGAGAAGTTCGAGGAAGCGGTCGAACTCCGCCACGGCGCCAATCACCCCGGGGCCGCGCGTTCAGCGCGGCGGCGCGCCCATCCCGGTTGTGCTATCCGGCGGGCGGCAGATCGCACTCGATCCTGACTTCGACCGTTCTGCCCTCGTCGTCGACCGTTCGCTCGTGCAGGGAACGGGCTTCCCCGTCCGCGCAAGATTCGGCCGCCTCCAGCGCCCGGCGCAGGTGGTCCCCGGCGTCCTTCAGCCCGTCCTCCCAATCGGCCGCGGTCGGGCCCTCGGCATCTTCCGACCGCAGCCGCAGGCGCAACGCCCGCACGTCAGCTCCCGTCCCGCACTCGACGACGGTCTGTACCGTGCCGTCGCTCGCCGTGACGACGCTGGCCGACCAGCCTTCCTCGCCACACGCCTCTTCGCCCAGGTTGCCAAGGTACTGCGCGGCGGCGGTCACGGTTTCCGCCCCGGAAGGCGCGGGCGTCCCCGTCGGCGCGTCGACCTCCGAGTAGGTGAACACGCAGCCGGAGCACAGCATCGCCGCCGGCAAACCCACCACGCGAAATCCCCGGGCGGTCATCCCAGCAACTCCAGCGCCCGGTCGATCAGCGGAGTCTGCGACAGGGCCGTGTGCTCCCAGCTCGGATCCGGCCGCTTGCCGCGACGATGCAGTCCCAGGTTGAAGCCGGTGATGATGGCGAACTTGTAGGCCGCGAGCGCTCGGAACCAGCGCAAGTCCGGCAAGGGGTCCCCGTAGGCTTCCGTGTACAGCGACACCAGGGTGTCCGGGTCGAGGAACATCGGGCGGCCCAGGGCCCTTCCGCCAGACCACGCCTTGGGATCGCTGAACGTGCAGATCCAGCCGACGTCGTTCAACGTGGCCCCGATGCCGGTCAGCTCCCAGTCGATCACCGCGAGCAGGTCCGCGTCGAAGGAATAGAACAGGTTGGAGGTCTGGAAGTCCCCGTGGAAGATGCCCACGGGCGCATCCTGCGGGATCGTGTCGAGCAGGCGCTCTCGGCACTCGGGTGCCCGCGCCAGGGCATCCGGGTCGGCGGCACGCTCGTAGAAGCGGTCCCAGCGCTCGACATCCTGGGCGAACGGGACCGGCTCGCCGAGGTAGGAGGCTTCCGCAGGATCGACCTTGTGTATGCGCGCCAGGGCGGACATCGCCTGACGGCCGGCCTGAAGGAGCGCCTCGTCGGAGAGCGCGGCGCCCCACTCGCCCTTGCCGAGCCGCAGCACGTCCCCCTCGAGCTTGGGCACCACGAAGTACGGGCAGCCGAACCAGGTGAGGTCGGAACCGGACCACCGGACGCTGCAATGGGGCACGCCGGTTGCGTCCAGTGCGTTCAGCACCGCGACCTGCCGCAGCACGTCGGCCGTGCCCCGCCAGTTGACGTTCGGCGGCGGGATCCGGATGAACCAGCCCTCCGTGCGGTCTCCGGCCGCAACGCTGAACCCGTAAGAGAAGCCAGCGTGCCCGGGCATCTTGTGCACGTCGAAGACCCGCACGTTCGCCGTCTCGTACATGGCTTCGCAGAACGGGCCGAGGCGCCGTTCGAGTTCCGCAAGTTCCATATGGTCGACTCCCTGCGCTTGCCGTGTCGGCGTGGCGCGACTATACCGCCGCGGGGCCGGGGTACTCCTCGCGAAGGATGCGCTTGAGGATCTTGCCGCTCGGGTTGCGCGGCACCTCGTCCACGAACGCGGCGCCCTTCGGCTGCTTGAAGCGCGCCATGCGGCCGTTGCAGAACTCCAGGACCTCCGCCTCGGTGAGCGACGCATCGTTGCGCACCACGATGGCGAAGGGCGACTCGCCCCAGGTCTCGCTCGGTTGCCCGATCACGGCGGCCTCGGAGATCTGCGGGTGCGTCTGCAGGACCTTCTCGATCTCGGCGGGGTACACGTTCTCGCCCCCGGAGATGATCATGTCCTTGATCCGGTCCTCGATGTAGACGAACCCGTCCTCGTCCATGCGCGCCACGTCGCCCGTGTGCAGCCAGCCGTCCACGATCGTCTCCGCCGTCGCATCCGGCCGGTTCCAGTACTCACGCATGACGTGGTCGCCGCGCAGGATAAGTTCCCCGGTCGTGTTGGGCGGACACTCCTCCCCCTGGCCGTCAACGATCTTGACGTCGGTGTGGAAGAACGCCTTCCCCGTCGAGCCGATCTTGACCAGCGCGTTCTCGGCGTCGATCAGGCACGCCGGACCGCAGCTCTCCGTCAGTCCGTAGATCTGGTGGATCTCGAGGCCGAGGTTCGCGTAGGCCTCGATGAGCGACTCCGGCACCGGCGCCGCCCCCGACATGCACCAGCGCCACTGCGAGTAGTCGAAGCGATCGAGTTCCGGCACCTGCAGCATGAAGTTCAGCATGGCGGGCACCGCCAGGCCGGTCGTGACCTTCTCGCGGTGTACCAGCTCCCACGCCCGGACGGGGTCGAAGCTCCGCATCACGATCGTCGTGACGCCGCGGTACACGTTCAGCGTGATCGGCGTGAGCGCCCCGACGTGGAACATGGGCAACGGGGACAGGAAGCGGTCCTCCTCCCGGTAGTAGGTCGTTGCCGAGATCGTGACGCACCCCCAGATGGACGTGTCGTGCGTGTGGACCACGCCCTTCGGAAGCCCGGTCGTGCCGGAGGTGTACATGATGTAGAGCATGTCGTCGCCGGTCGCGCCCACCGGCGGCTCCGTATCGTCCGCCGCGTCGCGGAACGCCTGGTAGCTCTCGGCGAAGAACGCGGTCTCCTGCTCGCCCTCCACCTGCAGCCAGTGCTCGATGTCGGTGGCGTCGCCCCGGGCATGGAGTTCGGTCACCTGGTCCATGAACTCCTCCCCGAAGATCAGCCGTTTCGCTCCGGCGTCCTTCAGGATGAACGCGAGCTCGTCCGGCACCAGCCGCCAGTTGAGGGGCACGACCACGGCGCCGATCTTGCCGAGGGCGAAGTACGCTTCCGTGAACTCCGCGCTGTTCATGAGGAGCAGCGCCACCCGTTCACCCTTCTCGATCCCGGCGCCGCGGAACGCGTTCGCGATCCGGTTGCACCGCGCGTTCAGTTCGGCGAACGTCAGGCGCACGTCGAACTCGTCGACGTACGCTTCCCGCTGCGGGTTCACGAACGCCCGCTTGGTGAGCCACAGGCCGATGTTGCGCTGCATGGGTCTTCCCCCGGCGAGTCGAGCGCGGCATTGTCGCAAAAGCGACGTACGCCGGCAGCATTCGCCGTGCCCAAGCCATGAGCGCAGGAAGGAGGCAGGATGACGGACCGACCACACATCGTGATCTTCAACCCGGACCAGTGGCGCGGGGACACGCTGGGGCACCTCGGACATCCCGCCGTCCGTACTCCGCACCTGGACAGCCTGGTCGCCACCGACGCCGTTTCGTTCCGCCACGCGTTCTCCCAGGCGACGGTCTGCACGCCGAGCCGGTGCTCCTTCATGACCGGTTGGTATCCGCACGTGCGCGGCCACCGGACCATGCACCGCATGCTGCACCCGGGCCTCGGCGAGACGAATCTCCTCAAGGTGCTGCGCGAACACGGCTACTTCGTCTGGTGGGGCGGCAAGAACGACCTCGTGCCCGGACAGCTCGGCTTCGAGGCGCACTGCGACGTGCACTTCCGGGCCACGGAAGCCGACTACCGGCGCTGGCAGGTGACGCGCGGGGAAAGCAGCCACTCCGGGGACCTCGCCTGGCGCGGCGAACCCGGCGGCGACAACTTCTTCAGCTTCTTCAAGGGACGCCTCGAAGCTCCCGACGGCGGGCGCTGGTTCGACGGCGACTGGGCGATGGTCCAGGGCGCGCTCGACTTCCTGGAACGCTACGACGGCGAGCAGCCCCTGTGCCTGTACCTGCCGATGCTCTATCCCCATCCCCCGTACTGCGTCGAGGAGCCGTGGTACTCGCTGACGTCACGGGAAGCCGTTCCGGAGAGGCACCTCTACGGGACCTGGGACGACAAGCCGGGACTGCTCAAGGGCATCCGCGACACCCAGGGCCTGACCGGCTGGACCGAGGACCGATGGCGGGAGCTGCGCGCCACCTACTACGGCATGTGCGCGCGCGTCGACCACCAGTTCGGCCTCGTGATCGAGGCCCTGCGCGACACTGGCCGCTACGACGACACCGCCGTCTTCGTGTTCTCCGACCACGGGGATTTCACGGGCGATTACGGGCTCGTCGAGAAGACCCAGAACACCTTCCAGGACGTGCTGTGCCGCGTGCCGTTCGTCGTCAAGCCGCCCGCCGGGGCGCCGTGCGCCGCCGGCGTACGCGACCAACTGGTCGAACTCGTGGACTTCCCGGCCACCGTCTACGACTTCGCCGGAATCGACTGCGGCTATTGGCACTTCGGCAGGAGTCTCGCCACCCTGCTCGAGGATCCGGGGGCGGAGCACCGGGATGCCGTGTTCTGCGAGGGCGGCCGCCTGCGGGGCGAAGCGCAGGCGAGCGAGCGGGAGAGCGTCGGCGCCGGTGACGGTCCGGACGGGCCGTCGCGCAAGCGCACGCCGGCAGGCACGCTCTACTCGCCCCGCATCCATCTCCAACTCCAGGAGCGCCCCCGGCTACCGCACACGAAGGCCGCCATGTGCCGCACGCAACACTTCAAGTACGTGCGGCGCGCCTACGAGACCGACGAGTTGTACGACCTTGCCGCGGACCCGGGCGAGACCAGGAACGTCATCGACGATCCCGCGTACCGCGACGCCGCGCTGGCGCTCAAGGACCGCATGCTCGCCTGGTACATGGAGACCTGCGACGTGGTGCCGGGGGAGCCGGACGCGCGCAACTTCGCGGTTTGAGTGGCCAATCGGCATGGGCGGGCGGTTGGACCCATGTCGCGCCTAAAGTAAGATTTCCTTGTTTTCCGTAATCAGGGGACACCGATGCTCGCGAAGCTGACGTCCAAGAACCAGTTGACCCTTCCGAAGGACATCGTGTCCTCGTTTCCCGGCGTCTCCTACTTCGAGGTGTCCGAGCGTTCCGGTCGCATCGTCCTTTCGCCGGTCCGTCTCAACCAGGGGGATGCAGTGCGCCGCAAGCTCCGGGACCTGGGAATCACGGACAAGGACGTTCAGGAAGCGATTCGATGGGCGCGCCGGGACGATTGAGGCAACCGCCGAGGATCGTCCTCGATACGAACGTACTGATTTCCGCGCTGCTGTTCGACGGAGAAGTGGTTTGGCTCAAGGAGGCGTGGCAGCTTGCCGCGGCAACACCGCTGGCCAGTCGCGCAACCGCGTCCGAGCTCATTCGCGTCCTCGCCTATCCGAAGTTCCCCCTGTCGGCAGACGAACGGGAGGCGGTACTGGCCGAGTACCTCCCTTGGTGCGAGTCCGTGGCGGTCCGGAATCGACCGTCGTCCCCGCGTGTTGCGCCCCGCATGACGCGATCTTCCTGCGGCTGGCCGTGGCGGCGGGTGCGGACGCCCTGTTGACCGGAGACGCCGACCTGCTGGAGCTCGATGGGACCATCCCCGTCCCCATCGTCCGCCCCGCCAGCATGAGGCGGCGCCTACGTGCGGCCGGCCCACGTCCGTAGCCTAGCTCAAAACCTGTACAAAGACCGCCAGACCTGTACAATCCGTTGTCCGGATACGTCCAGGTAAAACATGGACGACCAACTGTACAAGATCGGCACCGTCTCGAAGCTGACCGGCATTTCGGTCGAGCGGCTGCGCGCCTGGGAGCGGCGCTACGGCATGCACCCCACCGAGCGGGCCGGGCGGACGCGCTTCTACGACGGCGAGCAGCTCGATCGGCTGAAGAAGATCAAGGCCCTCCTCGACCGCGGCCAGACCATCGGGCAACTTGCGCGGCTCGGGCCCGCGGAGATCGACCGGCGCCTCGGCGTCGCTCCGCGGCCGTCGCAATCGGGCCTGCGCGTGGGGCTCGTCGGGGCGGATCTGGTACTCGCCGAGCGCGACGCCGGCGGCGCGCGGCTGGACATTCACGGCCGCTGGGCCAGCCCCGAGTCGTTCGACGCACACCTGGACATCCTGCCGGAGCTGGATGTCGTCGCGGTGCTGCTTCCCACGCTTGATCCGGAGCGCATCGAGAGATACCTCGATGCCGTACGTGATGCGGCCCTCGTCTTCGCGTACCGATACGCCACGGAGGCGGATCTGCAGACCGCGGCGGCTTTCGGCGTCACCCTGATGCCGTGGCCCGCGTCCTGGTCGTCGATCGAAGAGGCATGCCTCGCCCAACCGAGGGCGCCGCTATCCGCCGGGGGGCCGCCGCGCAGGTTCACGGACGACGAACTGCTCCACATCGCGATGGCCGCCCCGCGGACCGGCTGCGAGTGCACCCGCGGCATCGTCGACCTCCTCGGCGCGCTCAACGCGTTCACGACGCACACCGAGCGGTGCGCCGCGGGCGACCCGGATCACCCCCTCACATCAGCCGGCGCACAAGCCGCCCGGGCAGAGCTGGAAGAAGCCCTGAACGCCTTCGTCCAGCAGCACGCCCTCATCCACACGCACGACTGAAAAAAAGAACAAAAACTGTACAAAAAAGTATTGACAGGACAGTCTGTCCTGTACACAATACCGTCATGTTGAGTTTCTGGCGTGTACGACGGCTTCGATCTCTGTCCTCCCTGACGAGTGTCCTTCCCCCAGCGAAGCCGTCTTCAGCCGCTCTACTTCCCTCGGAGCGGCTGACACGCCCCTTTATTCGCCCTGCCGAGCGTTAACGGGCACGACCGGGCATGATGACTACGTCGGGCTCACCCTGCACAGGCCCACCAACACCGAGAACACCAAAACAAACAACCCGCTGCACAGTAACAAACAAGGGGACT
>VXNE01000228.1 GCA_009840715.1 Gammaproteobacteria bacterium | reverse complement strand
CATGGCCCGCGCCGGCTGGCCGCGAGCGGCTAGCAGTTCGTTGCTTTCAATGCGGTAGTCGTCCTCGGGCCGGCGCGGGGCGGCCCTGCGGCGGATGACGCGTTTTGGCGCGATGTCGCTCCAGTACTCGCGGCAGGGGCTGAGCACGAACAGGTGGATGTCGATGTACGACTCGGCGGCGCGCAACACGTCCAGGTAGGACGGCGACAGCATGCCGATGCCGAAGAAGCTGACCCTGCGCGGCCAATCGCCCATCGCTTCCCGCTCCGGCTCCGGGGAGTTCTCGAAGAGCGGAAGCTGCAACGCAACCTCCGGTTGGGCCGCAACCTTCGGTTGCGCCGCGACGGGAGACTCCGCAGCCTGCCGGAACGCATCGACCGCGGCTACCCAATGCGCCGGGGCGGGGGCTTCTTCGGTCAGGCGCCGCCACAGACGCGCCTGCCAGTGGGGTGTCTCACCCTCCTCCCAGGCGCGAATCCACTCCGGCCGGTACAGCAGGCACCGGTCGTATACGCGCGCGAGCCGGTCGGCGAGCTCGAAACGCTTGCCCGGGTCTCCATCCGCCAGATAACGCCGCAGCGGCGCCTCCGCCGTTTCCCCGAGCCGGCCTAGGGCGTCGAAGACGCGCCAGCGCAGTCGGTCCGGCGCGAACGGTTGTTCCCTGGGCATCGCCGGCACCGCTTCGCGCATGATCGACCAGGCGAACTGCGCCGGGAGTTCGAGGCGCTGATGGGCCGCGATGCCGCAACGCGTAGCGAGTTCGAGGGTGAGCCAACGTCCGAGCGTCGGATGGGGGACGACGATGCGTTCGGGCTCGAGCGGGTCCCCCGGGTCTCGGCCGATGCAGTCGGCGAGCCGCGCGGCGAGGGTCTCCAGGCGGTTGCCGGCGTGGATTTCGATGCGTGGACGCTCCTTGAGGATCCCCGGCCGGCGTCACTCGGCGTCGAATACTGCCGCGACGTCCACGGCAAGGCCGGGGACGCACGCGGAGTCGGCCTGCTCGCCCCGCCGGAAGACGCCATGTTCCAGGTACGTATCCCCCTCCAACTCCAGCACGGTCACGGTCTCGTCGATCGGGTTGACGATCCAGTACTCGGGAATGCCGGCCCGAGCGTACTCCAGACGCTTGTCGCGGGTGTCCCGGAGCGGGTTCCGAGGGCTCACGACCTCCATCACCAGGTCGGCCCCGGTCCAGAACGCGTCGGCGCGCCGTGGGTCATCAGCGTCGCGCACCAGCAACAGGTCCGGTTCCCGATACCTGCCGTCCCCGATGCGCAACCGCAACGGCGAAAAGCGGACCGCGCCTCCAAGCTCGCGCTCGGCAGGCAGGCAGGCGAGAAAGAGGAACCGCAAGATGGTCTGGTGCCGATCCGTTGGCATGGGCAATACCTCGATGCGTCCATCCGTGAACTCGAGCAGGCGATTGCAGGTGTCCGTGAGTTTCAGGTACTGCGCCTCCGTCCAGGTTCCCTGCAAGCACTCGAAGTACGCGACCGTGCCGCCGTCCTCCGTGACGATACGCAGGTCGTCCTGTTCGTCGACGTTCATGTGCTGCACTTGGGGCGTTCTCCGCAATCCCGAGCGCAGTGTCCTCGACCGCCGCGACGGGTGTCAACGCAACTTGGACAGTGGGCGGCTCAATCCCGGCCCAGGCGCTCCGCCCACGGGCCGACGGGTTCGAACGAACCCTGCCACGCACCCGCGCGGGCGCGCTGTGCTTCGTCCCGTAGCTCGGCCATGAAATCGACGCCGTCGCCCTCCGGGAACGCGAACCCGGCGACGACCATCTGCGCCTGGAGATTCTCGAGTTGGAGGGCGTCCTGCAACTGCGCGGGCGGAGGCTCGCCCTCCTGCAGGGGCATGCAAACGCCGAGGTCGGGGTAACTCACGAAGCAGTGCACCCAGCGATCCTGCACCAGGGACTGGAGGTAAGCGGTCGCCTGGTCCCCGCACGGGTAGCGACGGCCTTCGGCATCCCCGCAGGTCTGGCCTGGACGCAGCGCCGCGATGCCGCCGAGCGACACGATCTGGCCCCCTTCGAGCACGAGCGTCTCGCCGTCCACCGCGTTGGCCCGACTCGGTCCCACCGTGCGCCATTCCTCCGTGGTGAACGCCGTGAAGAGGTCCGGGTTCGTCACCAGCACTCCCGCCACCAGTACGACCATCGCCATCACGAGACGGATGGGGCCCACGGTGAATCCCTCGCCGTGCAGCCTGCCCAGGATGCGCCGCAGCGGCCGAACGATCTTCGTGGCGCCGTACGCCATGACCACCAGGGTAGCCACGGCATAGACCCCGAAGATCGGGCCCTCGTCCGTGGACGTGAGCGCCCCCCGGTCGATGGTGGCGGAGAAGATCAGGCCGACGCTACTACCGAAGAACAGGCTCCAGATCCAGAGCAACACGGAACAGCCGGACAGCAGCGCGAACGGACGGAGGTTGCCGGCGTCGAACACGTCCAGCACTGGCGGGTCGAGCCGGAAGATGTCCCGCGCCAGGCTGGCGGTGAGGTCGTCGTCGCCGAGGGCAGCCTCGAGCATCCTGAAACGCGCGGCCGTGAGCCAGAGCATGAACATCGCGAACGCCAGGCAGCCGATGGGCAGCACGGACACCGGGATGCTGTATTCGCCAAAGGCGAGCGCACCGTCGGCAGAGCCGCCAAGGTTGGCCAGCGCGGAGAGGAAGATCGCCAGGACCGTGCCCGCGATGGTTATCCAGAACAGGTGGGAGAGCGCCTTGATAGCCCGGAGCAGCGCCTCCGCCGGCAGCGTGAGCGGGCTGATGCCACCGTAGTCCACGGCGCGCAGTCCCGGGTCCGCGGGCAGACGTGCGCCCGACGTACTCGCCCGTTGCGGCGGCGGGTCAGCCGCCGCGACTGCTGGCAAGAGCGCCACCTCCGCTTCCACTTCCACCGGGGCCCCGAACGGCAACTCCGCGACGCCTATCGCCGAACGGGAATGCCGGCCACGATCGCCGAACACTTCGAGGAGCACGTCCGAGAAGCCGTTGATCACCCCGGGGAGCGCGTTGAAGCCGGGCGCGGCGTTCACCATGCCGAACACCTTGCGCCACTCGACCCGGTCGAGATCGATGCCCGCAGCCTCGAGGCTCGCCATCATGGCGAGCGCCACGCCCCGCGCGGCATCGTATGCCTCCTCCGGACTCACCTCGGCGCCCACCTTGCCGAGCGGTCCAGCGATCGCGCCGTCGGCGTCGAGCGGCAGATGACCCGCGATGACGGCCCGGTCCCCGGCGATGCGCACGGCTTCGAAGGGGAGTCCCCCGAGCCGCATGGGGGGCGGCAGCTCGAGTCCCAGTTCGGCGAGGCGTGTCTTGACTGCGATGATCGTGCTCCCCGGCGGCCACGCCGTTGCTGCCGATCCGTCGGCATTCTAAGGCGCAGACCCCTAGAATGTGCCGGTTCCGACTTTCGCACGATCCGGCCCCATGGACTCCGCCGACTTCGCAAGATGGTTCCGTGATTCCACGCCCTACATCAGCGCGCACCGGAACCGCACGTTCGTGGTGATGCTGGGCGGCGACGCGCTCGCGTCGTCGAACCTGGTCAACACCGTGCACGACCTGGCGCTGCTGCAGGTGCTCGGGGTCCGGCTCGTGGTGGTGCACGGCCTCGCCGACGAACCGCCGCGGGGTGACCGGGAGCTGCC
The DNA here is from genome assembly GCA_009840715.1 of Gammaproteobacteria bacterium. Lineage (GTDB taxonomy): Bacteria > Pseudomonadota > Gammaproteobacteria > Pseudomonadales > Azotimanducaceae > VXNE01. The sequence continues at coordinate 8,058 of VXNE01000228.1, read as the reverse complement.
TGACGGTGCGGCGATGGACGCGGTGGTCGGCGCCATCGGCGTGGCGCGAAGCCGTCTCGAGGCGCTCTTCTCCACCGGTGTTCCTTCGAGCCCCCTCCGGGCCAGCCGGATCACGCTGGCGAGCGGCAACCTGGTGACCGCGAAGCCTGCCGGCGTCATCGACGGCGTCGACCGGCTACGCACGGGGGAAGTCCGACGCGTGCACGCCGACGAGATACGTGGGCTGCTGGACACCGGCGCAATCGTGCTGGTACCGCCCATCGGCTACTCGACCTCCGGAGCCGCCTATGTGCTGCCGCCGGAGAAACTGGCCGCCGAGGTGGCGGCCGGCGTAGGCGCGGACAAGCTCATTGTCTACGACGAGATCGACCGGGTGAACGACGTCGGCGACATGACGCCGCAATCGCTGGCCGAGGCGCTGGCGGAAGGCGAGTTCGACCCGGCGACCGAGGCGCGGCTGCGGGCACTCCTGGAAGCCAACGCCGCCGGCGTCCCGCGCTGCCACCTGATCTCCTACCGCGCCGACGGGGCGCTATTGCAGGAGCTCTTCACCGCGGAAGGCGTCGGCACCCAGGTCTCGAAGGAGGACTATCGCGCCATCCGGCCGGCCACGAGTGCCGATGTCGCCGGCATCGTCGAACTGATCCGCCCCCTGGAGGAGGCGGGGCTCCTGGTGCGCCGGCCCCGCGACCGCCTGGAGGCGGAGATCGAACACTTCACCGTGGCGGAGCTCGACGGCATCGTGGTCGGCTGCTGCGCGCTGTTCCCCCACGGCGCCGGCGCCGTCGAACTCGCCTGTGTCGCCACGCACCCCAGCCACCGCTTCCGCGTCGCCGGCAGCACCTTGGGCGAACGCTTGCTGTCCCATGCCGAAGCCACCGCCGGCGCGGGCGGCCACCAGCGCATGTTCGTCCTCACCACCCGCGCGGAAGACTGGTTCGTGGAGCGTGGATTCGCACCCTCTTCCATTGATGACCTGCCCGTATCCCGGCAGGTGCTGTACAACTACCAGCGCAACTCGAAAGTCCTGATCAAGGAGCTGCAAGGCCATGGCTGACAGACGTCCCTACTCCTCCATCGTGGTGGACGGCGTGGAACAGGCGCCGAGCCGCGCCATGCTGCGCCCCGTCGGTTTCGAATCCGAAGACTTCGGCAAGCCGCAGGTCGGCATCGCCTCGACGTGGAGCATGGTGACGCCGTGCAACATGCACATCGACGCGCTGGCCGAGGCCGCCGCCATGGGCGCGGACGAGGCCGGCGCCAAGAGCGTCGTCTTCAACACCATCACGGTGTCGGACGGCATTTCCATGGGCACGCCCGGCATGCGGTACTCGCTGGTGTCGCGCGAAGTGATCGCGGACTCCATCGAGACGGTGGTCGGCGCGCAGGGCTTCGACGGCTTCGTGACGATCGGCGGCTGCGACAAGAACATGCCGGCGTGCGCCATGGCGATGGCCCGAATGGACCGGCCGAGCGTCTTCGTCTACGGCGGCACTATCCTGCCCGGCGCCGAACGCCGCGACATCATCTCCGTGTTCGAGGCCGTCGGCGCGCACGCCGCCGGGAAGATCGACGATGGCGAACTGCTGGCGGTCGAGAAGACCGCGATTCCCGGACCCGGTTCCTGTGGCGGGATGTACACCGCGAACACCATGGCCTCCGCCATCGAGGCCCTGGGGCTGTCGCTGCCCAACTCGTCGGCGCAAAACGCCGTCAGCGACAACAAGCGCCAGGACAGCTACCGCGCCGGCGCCGCCGTGGCCCGGTTGATCGAACGCGGCATCAAGCCTTCCGACATCCTCTCGCGGGAGTCGTTCGAGAACGCCATCACCGTCTGCATCGCGCTCGAGGGGTCGACCAACGCGGTACTCCACCTGCTCGCGATCGCGAGCGCCGCCGGCATTCCGCTTGAACTCGACGACTTCACGCGCATCGGGGACCGGGTCCCGGTACTCGCGGACATGCGTCCGGCCGGCCAGTACGCGATGTCGGAGCTGATCGAGATCGGCGGCATCCGGCCGCTGATGAAGACCCTGCTCGACGCCGGCATGCTGCATGGCGACTGCCTGACCGTGACCGGACAGACCCTGGCCGAGGACCTGGCAGACGTCGCGTCGTACCCCGACGGGCAGCGGATCATCCGACCGCTGTCGGATCCCATCAAGCCGGACAGTCACCTCGTCGTGCTCTACGGCAACCTGGCGCCGACGGGAGCGGTGGCGAAGATCACCGGTCATGAAGGCCTCACCTTCACGGGACGGGCGAAGGTCTACCACGGCGAGGAAGCGGCGATGGCCGCCATCATGGACGGGAGCGTCGAGGGTGGCGATGTGGTCGTGGTGCGCTACGAAGGTCCGCGGGGCGGCCCCGGAATGCGCGAGATGCTGAGCCCGACCAGCGCCATCAACGGCCGCGGGCTTTCCGGGGAGGTCGCCCTCATCACCGACGGGCGTTTCTCCGGCGGTTCCCACGGTTTCGTCATCGGGCATATCACCCCGGAGGCCTTCGAGGGCGGGCCCGTCGCGCTGCTCGAGGACGGCGACGAGATCACGATCGATGCGGAGCGGCGCCGCATTGACGTCGCGGTTTCCGAGGGGGAACTCGCCAATCGGCGCGCCGGCTGGACCGCACCGGAGCCCTATGCGCGCAAGGGCGTGCTCGCGAAGTACGCCCGCCTGGTGAGTTCCGCGAGCGAAGGAGCGGTGACGGACGCGCTGTAGCTTTTCGCGGTGCGCTGATTCGTGCAGAATTGCCCTATGTCGTTGATCATTCGGCACAACTGGGTCTCGAAGCTCCCCATAGCGCTGTTCCTGGCGGGGCAGCTACTCTCCGTTGCACACGCGAGTGAGTTCGGCCCAGGTCCCCATGTCCACGACGGTGTTGCCTGTCTGGCAATCTCGACCGATGAGCAGGACGGACTCGTTCCGACCGCCGCTCTCACCGGGTCACCCGTCATCGTCCCGGTCTCCGCGGCGCCCCGATCCGCGAGACAAGCGGCACTCAAGCGCCTGCTCGCGACTCGACCTCCGCCTACAGGTCCTCCCTCAATCTAAAGCCCCTCGGTTTCCCTGCACCGTCAAGAGCGCCTGCGGTTTGTGCGCTGCGCTCTTGGCGCTGTTGTATTTCAAACGTCTTTGGATTGAGGAAAGTGACTAAACACATATCCAAGCCGGTGGCGCTCGCGTTCGCCGCCGCACTCACGATTCCCTACGCGGCCCCTGTTGCCGCAGAAACAGCACCGACAAGCGACGAGCGCGTCGTGGAAGAGGTGTTCGTCATCGGCAAGCGCCGCGCGTATCAAGGCAACTTCGACAGTCTCGAGAAGCCATCCGCGGATCAGACGATCGCCGAAGACCTGCTTCGCGAAGCCGGTGCGATAAACCTCAACGACGCGCTCGATCTGTCCGCGTCCGTCGCACGCCAAAACAACTTCGGCGGCTTGTGGAACGCCTTTTCGGTACGCGGCTTCGCAGGCGACATCAATCTGCCAAGCGGCTTCCTGGTCAACGGATTCAACGCAGGCCGCGGCTTCGCCGGTCCACGGGACCTCGCAGGCATCGAGTCCGTGGAAGTGCTCAAGGGGCCGCGCTCGGCGCTGTTTGGGCGTGGCGAGCCTGGAGGAACGGTCAATCTCGTGACCAAACGACCGCAGTTCGAGCGCACGGGGAACCTCCGCGCCACCTACGGGCGCTGGGATCAGATGCGTTTCGAAGGCGATGTCCAAACGACCGCAGGAACCAACGACGAGCTGGGACTGCGCATGGTCGGCTTCTACGAGGATGCGGAGAGCTTCAGGGACACGGTCGAGACGGAGCGTCTGGGCCTCTATCCGTCGATCACCTGGGATGTCTCGGATGCCACCAGCGTGACCTACGAATTGGAGTTCACCGAGCAGGAGATCCCCTTCGATCGGGGTGTTGCCTATTCGGAGGACTTTGGTTTCACGCCGCGTGAGACCTTCGTCGGCGAGCCCGGTGACGGCCCCATCGAGACGGAAGTGCTTGGTCATCAGCTCGAAGCGCAGCACAACTTCTCGGACAACTGGAGCCTGCTTGCCGGTCTTGGGTATCGAGACACGTCCTTCGAAGGCAACGCATCCGAGACGAACTTCGGCGGGCGTCAGACGTATTTCCTGGATGGTCGAACGTTGTCACGATTCTTCCGCTACCGGAACTTCGAGTCCGACTATCTCGTGGCCCGAATGGAAGTTGCGGGCGAGTTCAATACAGGTTCGCTGCGCCACCGACTGCTTGTGGGCGGCGACTATGACCGTTTCGAACTTGACTGGTTCATCTTGCGTTACCGGCCGGGTTGGTTTCCGGGGACGACCGATATCAACACGCTCGATCCGGCGGAGTATCTCTTCCTCGACGTGTTCAATCCACGCTATGGCCAGTCTCCGCAACCGGTGCCCGGACCAAACACCCACCGGAAGGAAGACCTGGAAGGACGCGGCGTTTACATCCAGGACCAGATCGACATCACGGATCGGGTGCAAGTTCGCCTCGGCTTGCGCTGGGATGATTTCGAGCAGGACCTGACCAACCTTCGCGCGGTTCCGGCAAGGACGACTTCGTCATCGGATACCCGCGTCTCACCGCAATTCGGCGTGGTGTACTCGGTCAACGAGGGCGTCAGCCTCTACGCCTCCTACGGCGAGGGCTTTCGCCAGCAAGCGGGTTCTGACTATCAAGGCAGACAATTCGCTCCCAACATCACCGAGTCCGCGGAGATCGGGCTGAAGTTCGATGCGGCGCGATTTTCTGAAACGGTCTCAGGCGCCCTCACGTTTTCGCTGTTCCAGGTCGACCAAAGCAACATCCTGGTGAACGACGACCGGCCAGAGGCCGTGGCGGTCGGGTGGTTCTCCCGCGATGCAGGCAAAGCACGGAGTCGCGGATTCGAAGTGGACGCGGACCTTGCCTTCGAGACCGGCTTCAATCTCTGGCTTTCGTACGCGTACATCGACGCCGTATTCACGACGAGCAATCTCGAAGCTGACTGGGGCGTGCTGATCGAGGACGGTGACCCGCTCATCAACTCGCCAGAGCATCAGGTGAGCCTGCAAGTCAGCCAGAGCTTCGAGGTGGGGGGCATGCCCGCGCAGGTGGGCGCCGGTCTCCAATACACGGACGAGCGGCTGGGGTTTACCGCGTTTGACTTCTACTTGCCCAGCTACAACACGGCGCGGCTCTTTGGGCTGATCCAACCCACCGAGCGTGTCGCCGTTCGCTTTGACCTCGACAACGCGTTCGACGAGGAGTACTACACCAATTCGTACGCGGACGTTTGGGTCGAGCCGGGCGCACCGCGTCGCTACCGCCTCACGGCGTCCTATTCGTTCTAGCTGCCCTCGGTCTGAGGCGTGACACCGGCCAGTCGCGCCTCGGACCCGTCCCCACCAGGTATCCCTTGAGCCTCAGACCATGACCAACGCAAGCGCCGGCGCAGCCCGGATCGCGTCGCTCGACATCTTGCGGGGCGTGGTCATCCTCCTGATGATGTTGGACCACGTTCGTGAACGCTTCTACATGCACACACGAACGGGCGACCCGATATTCGAGTCCATCGATCCCGACCTTTTCTTCACACGCTACGTGACCCACTTGTGTGCACCGGTGTTCATATTCCTGGCCGGGCTCTCGGCATGGCTGTACGCCCACCCGGCCGACGGTCAATATCGATCACCAACTGCCTTCCTGTTCAAGCGCGGCCTGGTCATCATATTGATCGAGCTCTCTCTCTATTATCTCGTCTGGGCCGACAGCTTTCCGTCTTTCCTGTTTCTGCAGGTACTCTGGGCTATCGGCCTGTGCATGATTGGACTCTCGCTGGCCTGCCGACTCAACTACTGGTCGCTCGGCGCCCTGGGCTTTCTGATCGTGTTTACGTACAACCTCCTCGGGCCTTTCGACTTCGAACCAGGCGGGCTCGGGCATGTCCTTTGGACAATACTCCTCGACCCCAACGACCTCGGACAGGTCGGAGGTTTGACGATCAATGTGTCGTATCCGGCGCTGCCCTGGTTTGGGGTCATTCTTCTCGGCTATTTCGCTGGGCCCCTGTATGCCCAATCCGTTGCGACGCTGACAAGGCGGAAAGTGTTGCTGGGCTTGGGAGTATCGTGCCTCGCGCTACTGCTCTTGCTGCGAGGGCCGAACCTCTACGGGGAGGCGCTGCCGTGGTCGGTACGGGGGACGGCCGTGGAGACGGTCATGTCGTTCCTCAACTTCACGAAGTACCCACCTTCGCTCGACTTTCTGTTGATCACGCTGGGCACCGGTTTCTTGTTCCTGGCATGGCTCGAGTCAATACGCGGGCAAAACAAGCTGTTGGGCGCCATAAGGGACTTCGGCGCGGTGCCCCTGTTCGTCTATGTCGTGCACTTGTACGTACTGTTGGCCGCCTACTGGATTCTATTCCTTCTATTTGGCCCAACACATGGAGAACGTTTCGGCTTGAGCAGCGTCGCGTGGATTTGGGGCGGGACCATCGCGTTGGCGCTGGCGCACTACCCTGTAGCCAACGCTTTCGCAGCCTACAAGCATCGTGAGAAGCGCGACAAGCCTTGGCTCAGCTACTTCTAAATCGTGCAGTCGACGGGACTCGGAGGTTCCAGTAATGCCCATGCTCATCGCGAAGGAGCTCAGCGTGGAACGCTCCAGCCAGCAAGTGTTGAAGGACGTCTCCCTGCAGCTGGAGCAAGGCGAGATCCATGCCTTGCTGGGCGGTAACGGGGCCGGCAAATCAACGACGCTGCTCACGTTTCTCGGCTTTCTCACGCCGGTATCCGGCAGTGTGCATGTTCAGGACCGTGATGTAAGCGAGGATGTAGGCGCCGCCCGCCGGGCAATTGCCTACCTGCCGGAGGGGGCTACGTTGTACGGCCACCTGAATGCCTATGAGAATCTCCGCTACTTCCTGTCGCTAGCTGGGACGGACACGGACCGGCAGGCGCTCGATGTAGCCCTCGACCGCGTCGCCCTGCAGGCGGAGGCTCGCGAAATGCGTATGCAGACCTACTCGAAGGGCATGCGGCAAAAGGTGGCGATCGCCATGGCAATCCTGAGAGAGGCGCCCATCCTGCTTCTCGACGAGCCGACCTCCGGTCTCGACCCCGCGGCGATCGACGATTTCAATCGGCTGGTCCGGGACCTCGCCGAAGGGGGCCGAACCATCTTGCTGGTGACCCACGACGTCTACGGCGCCTGCCATGTCGCCGACCGGATCCACCTGCTGCACAGGGGGGCACTCGTCGGCACCTTCGACCGGCCATCCGGCATGGACCGTATAGACACCGAGGCGGTCCATGCCGCCTTCGCCACCCACGCGGCAGCATGATGGGCCAGTTAGCCACCATCGCCCGGGCTGAATGGCGGCTGTGGCTGAGGTCACGGCTCGCGTTGGGCGCGTTGCTGATCTTTGCGCTGTTGCTGATCTCGACGAGCGTGGTCACCGCGCTCCGGATGAGCGAGGCGCATCATGAGCGCACGGAACAGCAGGCCGGTGCCGAAGCGACTTTTCTGTCTCAGCCCGATCGTCACCCGCATCGCATGGTGCATTACGGGCACTATGTGTTCCGCGCCCCCCCGCCCCTTTCGATGATCGACCCCGGCGTGGATTCGGTCACCGGACAGTCGATGTTCCTCGAGGGCCACCGGCAGAACACGGCCATGTTCGCCGATGTGAGGGCGAGCGCCGAACTCGGTGGATTCGAGGAGCTGACGACCGCTCTTGTCTATCAACTGTTCCTGCCCTTGCTGCTCATCGCCATCGGTCATGGCCTGATCGTTCGCGAGCGCGAGGAGAACACCCTGGTGCCGCTGCTTGCGCAGGGCGTGACGGGAATGCAGCTCTACGCGGCCAAGTGGGTTGCCCTTGCGGGGGCATCCCTTGCGCTGTTGCTGCCGCTTGCCGTCATGTGCGCCGTCGCCATCGGACGGGGTGCGGCGCCGCTGGCCAGCGCCGGCGTCGTGGGGCTCTACGCGGCCTATCTGCTGGTCTGGTGCAGTCTCATCGTGCTCGTGTCGAGCACGGCCCGCTCTCGCAGCCTCGCCC
>VXNE01000058.1 GCA_009840715.1 Gammaproteobacteria bacterium | reverse complement strand
TACAATAGACATAGGGATTGACGTTTGTCAATGATTGCGCCGCCCGACACCCGGACTGGACCGTCGCACCTCAGGCTGTTGCCGAGCCGGGTGCGTGTTTCGGTGGATTCCAGCCTCCGGCTTCGGGCCAGTTCTTGAGGCGCTCGTCCAGCACGGTCCACGCAGCGCGCGAGTCGATGAAGATGTTGTCGGTCGGTTGTACGCCCGGATCGTTGTCGAGGCAGCCGGCCGGAATGCACACCTGGTCGTGGCGTTCCCAGGGCGTGCGCCCACCGCACGTACGGCAGAACGCACACTCGAAACGCGTGCCGGGCACCCGGTAGTTGGTGACGTTGTCCGCACCCTTGAGCCAGCGAAAGCCGTTGCGGCGTGCGCGCAGAAGCGTCTGGTAAGCGGCCCCGGCGGCGCGCCGGCAACGGGAGCAGTGGCAGTGGTACATCTTCAGGGGCGGGCCGTCGAACTCGAATGCGACGGCGCCACACAGGCAGCTGCCTCCGATGGCGCCCGGGGTTCTCGGTACTCGGGCCGGCCGCTCCGACTCCATGGCCATCTCCGCGAACTCCGGCGGTAGCTCAGCATGTTGCGGCATGTCGTCGACGATCGTGTCCCAAGGTGCCATGGAACTGGTGAACATGTGGAGTCCCGGACGCACGCCGGGGTCCTCGGTGACGTTGCCCAGGGGAACCAGGACGAAGGGCAGAACATCGGCGGTCGCCGGGACGGGGGACCCGCAACGCCCGCAGAAGCGGCGGGAGCCCAAGGGCGATGACGCGTACGCCTGCACCCGCTCCGCGCCGCGCACCCAACGGAAGTCCTGCGGTGCGGCCGCCACGAAGGTGACGAACGGGCTGCCGTGGAACTTGCGGCACATGGAGCAGTGGCAGTGACCGAGCGCGTCGACCGGTCCGTCGATCTCGAAGGCGATGTCGCCGCACAGACAGCTTCCGGTCAGCATTGCGGCTCCTCCTCGGGTCGCGCCCGGTTCAGTCGTGGGTGTCGGCGGGTTGCTGCAGGGCCGACATTGCGGCGGCGCGCGTGTCGTGAATCTCGAGCAACTGATCGAATCCGGTGACCTCGAGCAGCGCGCGTACGTTCTCGGTCGGTGCGCAGATCAGGAATCGGCCCGACTTGCCGGCCAGGGCCCTGGTCGCCTGGACCATGGCGCGCAGGCCGCGGGAGGCGATGTACGTCAGGTCGGTCGCGTCCAGGACTACGCCGGTCAGTGCGCCGGGCCGAGTCCAACCGGCCAGGCGCGTTTCGAACTCGGCGGCGGTGGACGCGTCGACCCTGCCGACGATCACCATGATCAGCGTACTTCCGGACTGAATCTCTTCGACTTGCATGCCCGCTCCCGGCGCAAGTCTCGGCGCCCGGCGCCCGGCGCCCGCGCGCCGGCTCCGCATCGACTCCGACGACTTCCGCCTTGGCGGGAAACATAGCACGGAGCGGCCCGCCCGCCGGCGGAGGATGCCCAAGCCCTCGGGGTCGCGTTCCGGCCCGCGGTGAACCGCTTTCGGTCTACGCCCTTGCCGCGCCCGGCTCCGACCTGAACTTGATGTCCGCCAACTGCTCCCTCCGCGTCGCCCAGGGATTGTCTTGGAAGCCGGCAAAGCCACGCTGGACCTCCCTGAATCCCCTGCTTCGGTAGAAGTCCTGTGCGGCCTGGTTCCGCTGGAAGGTAAACAACTCGATCCCGGCTGGAGACTTCTGCTTGGCCAGGTTCAACAGGGTTGTGCCAAGCCCCAGCCCCTGGTAGTCGACATGCACGTAAAGGTGGTCCAGCTTCTCTCCCGAGAGGACCATGAAGCCGACGACCGTGCTCGATTCGGGATCCATGGCCACGTGGATGGTCGCGGGGTCAATGGCCGACAGGAAGTCCAGCTGCGCGGACACTTCGCCGGAGTCGTCCTGTTCTTCCAGTCCCATGGCGCGCTGGAACGATCGCCGCCACATCTTGACCAGTTCCAGGGCGTACTCCGGTCGGTAGTCGACCAACTCAAATCGCGGCTTGTCCAAGATACTACCCTTCGAGTGCGGGTGGCCGGCGCGAAGTGCGGGCGGGGACAAACGTCGCCGTCACTGCGCGTGAATTCGAGCCGGGACGGGACAAGCCCTCCGGCGCCGTGTGTGCATTCGAGCCGGGACGGGACAAGCCCGTCCCCTACAGAAGGAACCCGACGCGGTACTCGAAACTCCGGCGCGGCTCGGCGTCCTTTGGCGTCTCCGGGTGCACGAACGCCGAGTGAAACACCGGCACGTCGCCGTTGTCTTCGTCTCCCTTGCGGTAGTGCGCGTTCCGGAACAGCAGCACCTCGTCGGTGGTCATGTCGGGATAGTGGTAATACGCCTGGTCCGGGTGGTGCCTGGCCGCGAGGTACATCTGTCCCCCGGAAACCTGTCCGGTCATCTCCGCCTTGATCAGGTCCTCGCTCCGGAAAGTCCGCGGGTCGGCGAAACAGAGCGGGTTGGCCGTTACCGGTCCTTCCATCGGCAGCACGGGACGCCAGAAGTTCACCTGGTAGAACTCCGAGGCGTCGCTTTCAAGGAAGATCTCCCGCTGACGCTTGAGGTCGGACCAGGGATTCATTTCGCCCGCCAGTTCGAACTCCACGGGGAAATCCGCGTGGACCGTCGCACCGTACAGGTTGTAGAAGTCGGGTCCCCGACGGACGCCGAGTCCGGGCAGGAAGAAGTCGTGTGCGCCCGGAAAGAGTTCGCGGAGCAGCGCTTCACACTCCGCGGCGTAGATTCTCTTCGCGGGCGTGTCGGCGGCCATGTAGAAGCGGGCCTGCTCCTCCGCCCCCGTCCCGGTCTCGTCGACCAGGAACGCCTCGCCGCTGTCGAGCCAATCGGAGGCGGTCATCGCGGAGCGGTGGTCGAGCAGCACGAAGCCGAACTTGTGAAAGAAATCGGCCTTCGACAGGCCTTCCCGCGCTTCGAGAGCCCTGGCGTCGTGGATCGTCGTTGCGTGGCCTTCGGTGGTCATCCACTTCAGCGTGGCGATCACGTTGCCGGAGACGCACCACGAGAGGAACTTGGGAATGGCCCGCCAGGCCTGACCGCGCGCGAACATGTCGTACATCCAGCCGCTGTCCCCGTACTGATACGCATCGGCGCCCGGCTTGTAGAAACCGGCCAGCTTTGCCGTGACGGACCGGTCGGCCGCGGTCAAAGCAACTGCACGAACGCGGAAGAGCGGAGCGGCGCACCGGGCACCTCGCTGTCGAGGTCGAGCCAGTCGTGGGGGCCCGGCAAGGGGCTATAGGTAACGTCATCGCCGAAGAAACGCAGGACGAGGGTATGGCGATCCGGGGTTTGCGCATCGATCGTTGCGCGGCCATGCAGGCAGTAGGGATGGACGACGACGACATCTCCCGGCCGCGTCTCGAACGACACCACGTCCCATGCGTTTGGATCGCGCTCGAGGTCCGCCTCTATGTCGGGCAACCGCTCGTAGTCGGAGTCCGGGTACAGCGGCTTGGTCATGTCGTCGGCGTCGGTGTACGTGGTGCCGTTATAGAGCTTGCCCCGATGCGACCCGCGCACGACCCCGAGCGAGTTGTGGGCCGGGAGGGGCTCGAAGGGGATCCACAGGTTGACCCAGTGCCAGCCGGCCACGGGGAAGACGGAGTGATCCTGGTGCCACGGCGTGTGAGAAACCTTGCCGCCCTCCTTGGCGAAGTACTCCTCGCCGAAGTACCAGACATGCTCCGATCCCCAAAGCTCCGCCAGGTATTCGGCCAAGGACGCCTCGCGCACCAGTTCCCGCAAGCCGAGCTTCCAGGACTCGGGATTCGTCTGATCGACGAAGTGCTCGTGCTCGGTGCCGGCGAAGGCGGTCAGGGCGCTCGGGCTGGGGTTGGCCCGCACGTAGTCGTAGCAGGACCTTGCCTTCCCGAGCTGCGCCGGCGTGAGCAACTGTTCGGCCAGGTACACGCCGTCTTGCGCGTAGCGCTCTATCTGGTCCTGTGCAGGCTTTTGCATAACCATCCGTGCCCCCCGGCGCTCAGCCGAGCTTTGCCGTGTCGAAGCTCAGCCAGGTTTCGGCGGCGATCCTCCACAGCACGATGTGGTAGAGGACTTTGTCGCCGTCCATGTACGTGCTTCTCACGTAGGCCTCGCCGCGCTCGTCGCCCTGGTAACGTTTTCCGACCCCGATGAGCTCCACGTCGATGTCGAAGTCCTCGTCGTATGTGACGGGGCCCTCGACCATGACGTATCTCCCCCTTTCCAGGTCGGGGTCATGGACTGTGTAGCTCGCCCGGCCCGCGGCGACAAGCGCCTTGCCTTTCTTCGAGTAGAGGCCGCTGGTGAAGCGCAGTTCGCCATGTTCGGCGTCCCAGCGATGCCAGATCGGCACGGAGACTGGGCCGCGACCTTCCCTTGCGACGCTGAGGACGCCGTAACGGGTCTCCGCGAGAAACGCCTCCCGCTCCGCCCTGGTCATGGTTGCGACGCCCATGGTCTGTTGCCCTTTTCCGATGATCCCGGCGAAGACTACTGTGGTGTAGCGGCGACCGCTACTCGTACGGCTTCTCGCCCTCGCACATCACCCGGTACATGACCCGCGGCTGGTCGCCGTGGTCGTAGACCGCCGCGTGCAGCGCGCAGCGGTTGTCCCACATTGCGAAGTCGCCGACCTGCCAGCGATGACGGTACATCGCGTGGTCCTTAAGGGAGTGCCGGTAGAGGAAGTCGATCAGGTTCCTGCCCTCGGCCGGCGTCATCCCCTCCGCCTCGACGCAGCGGTCGGCGAACGTAACGTATAGCGCCTTGCGCCCCGTGACGGGGTGCGTCCGGACCGCCGGGTGCCAGACCGGATCGGGACATTCCTCCGGACGGTCGGTGCCGCTGACCACGTGCTTCAGGCGCAGGCCCCGGAGCCATCCCTTCATCACGTCGGACAGGCTGTCGTAGGCCATGTACTGGTTGCAGAACATCGTGTCGCCGCCGTGCCGGGGCACTTCGATGGGGTTCAGGGACGAGAACGACGGCGGTCTCTCGACGAAGCAGGTGTCGGTATGGAAGCCGCCGGACGCGGGCTGGCCCGGATCGCCACGGTTCATGACCTTGTGCACCAGGTCGTACTCAGTGCGCATGTCCACCCCCGGCGTGACGGTGACCTTGCCGAAACGGCCGATGAAGTCGCGCTGTTCCACGGGCGTAAGGTGCTGGCCCGGGAACACGCCCACGCAGTACTCGCCGACCAGCCGGCGCACCTCCTCGACCTGGTCGTCGGTCATCTCGGGGATGGCCACCCCCGTGATACGCACGCCCGTGTGGCCGGTCATCAGTTCCGCCTGGAGCGCGCCCGTGGCGATGGGCTGGAGCGTTGCGGACATGATCCCCTCGACCTGGAGAGCCGGCCTTGAGCATACACGCGTACACTGGCCGGCGCAGTCGTGCGCAGAGCCAGCCGATTCAAGCGCGCGGAGCCGGAAGGCGGAGGTCATGAACGAAGAGTGCCGGTGCGACACCCGCGGGATTCGTGGCGTTGCACGGTGCGGGACTGCCAGTGGCCGCGGCATGACGACCGCGAGTAGCGGCACGCACGAGTGGCGCGGCCTCTGTCGCCGATGGATCTGGCTCGGCGCATGGATTGCGCCACTCATCGGCGCCCATGCCCATGCCGCGGCGGCGGCACTGACCGACGAGGACTGCTTTCGGGAGCTTGCCTCGGTCGACTACGGCCACTCGAGCGAGTCGCTGGAAAACAACCGCTTTCGCTACGTGTTCCAGCACATTGACGAGTTTCCCTACTACAGGGTCGTCGAAGGCGTCTTCGTGGGCATCAGGACCGACAGGGGCGAGCCACGTGCGCGGGTACCCAACCGGAACTACTGGAGCTACGTGCAAGGTCGAAGCGGCGTCGGGGCAAGCGACAACTATTCGCTGTTCCACGACATCCGGGGCGAAACGGATGTCCAGGGCGTCCCGGTGCAGATAGACGTCGGCGGCGACTTCGCCTTTTTTCTCTACCCGGGATCGGCTAACGATGCGACGACCTTTCCTGCACAGGCTGCGAGGACGGGCGGCTTCCGCGTCCTGGCCACCATGGGCGACGGCGTGGAGTTCCTCCCGACACGCGCCTCGGGGCGATGGCGTCTCGGAGACAACACGGTACTCCGGCTCTACAGTTCGCGCTTCAGCCAGTGCGACATCTGGTGCGACGGTCAATACGATGGCAAGTACCTGAGAACCGTCTTCATGCTCCACCATGCCGTAACCGTGGGTGGCGAGACGTATCGCAAGGACAAGATCTGCAGACTCCGGTACTACCCCCTGGTCGTGACCAACTCGACGGCGCTGCTGGCTGCGGTGGAGACGGAACTGGCTGCGCGGGCGGATCGGATACACACGACCAGGATCGTGAACGGACGGGTACCCGCCTCCGCGGACCAATGGAAGGCGGCGTTTGCACGGGTGGACCCCGCCCTGCTGGTGAAGGTTGCGACGATGCCGAGGGATCATCGCGGCGACTTTGCGGTGGACACCGCGTTCGGGACCGTGGCCATCAGGTTCACGCGCGACCTGAGTGAAGACAACGACGACATCAGGACCACCGCGTTTTACCGTGGCAGCTACCGGTATTGGCGGCACGCAATCGTTGGACGGCTGGTGGTGGCGGGGCAGGATCTCGGTGCGGTCACCGAGGTCAAGCTCGGCGAGATCAACCATGGCCGCGCCCTGAGGAGGAGAGTGCTCGATCAGAACTTCCGCTCGGTTGGCGCAATGGAACGCAATGACAACGGCGAGCTGCGATGCCGTGAAGATGGGTGTGACATCGTGGTGCGCCGGCGACTGTTGAGGACTCCATAGTCCTCGGCGGCCAGGTCGTCGCCTGATTCGTTCCGGAGAGTCCATGCGTGTTGCGCAAGGCGCTACCATCGCATGCGGCAACGACGTACCAGGACCGCCGCCCGCCCCATGCTTTTCGACCCCCGCCTCTGGCAGTTCACGCTCGGCGTGCGTGCCCGCATTGCGGCCGCCGTGGCGATGGGGGTGGCCTCGTCCCTCGTCGGGATCGCCCGGCTCGGGCTGCTTGGGTGGCTCCTCGCACGGGTCTTCACCGGGGATACGTTCGCCGACCTGACAGCGCCCCTCGTCGCGGTCGCGGCGGTGATGGTGCTGCGCGGGTGGATCGAGCACGCGCGCGCCATGGTCGCGCATCGCACGGCGGTACGCGTGCAGTTGGCGTTGCGCAAGCGGCTATACGCCAAGGTGGTCGCGCTGGGCCCCGCGCACTTCGGACTGGAGCGGACCGGTGCGGTGATGATCTCGATGATCGACGGCGTCGAGCAGCTCGAGACGTACTTCGGTCAGTACCTGCCCCAACTCCTGATCGCTGCGATCACGCCCCTCGTCGTCCTGGTGGCGCTCGCCTTCTACGACCTGCCGGTGGCGTTGCTGATGTTCGGTTTCGCGATGTTCACGCTGTTCGCGCCGCTTAAGTTCCAGCGCCGCGAGGCCGAGAGCAGCATGCGCCGGTCCCGGGCGTACCGCGCCTTCGCGGCAGAGTTCCTCGACGCGATACAGGGGCTCGCCACCCTCAAGGCCTTCGGTCAGGGCGCGGCCCGCGGGCGGCTCCTGGCGGAGCGTGCGCGCGAAGTGTTCCGCAGCACGATGTGGGTGCTCGCGAGCAACGCCGCGACCCGCGGGCTCACCGACACCGGCATTGCCGTCGGCACCGCCGCGGTGCTCGCGCTTGGGGCCTCGCGCGTCTCCGGCGGCGAGATGAGCCTCGAGGTGCTGCTGGTGGTGCTGATGATGGGCATCGAGGTGTTCCGGCCGCAGCGCGACCTGCGGGCGCTGCTGCACAACGGCATGATGAGCCGTGCCGCGGCGGACGACATCTTCACGCTGCTCGATGCGCGCCCGAGCGTGGCACCGCCGACCGCGCCGGTCGACCTCGCCGAGCCCCTCGCCCCGTTCGTGGAGTTCGACGACGTGTCCTTTGCGTACCCCGGCGGACGCCGTGCCGCGCACCGGGGGCTTTCGTTCCACGTGGACGCCGGGGAACGGGTCGGCTTCGTCGGGGAGAGCGGGGCGGGGAAGTCCACCATCGTGCGCCTGCTGCTGCGCTTCCACGACCCGGACAACGGCGTCGTTCGGGTCGGCGGCCGCGATCTGCGCAGCCTGCGCGCGGACGACGTCTACGCCAACGTTGCGGTCGTCAACCAGGACACTTACCTGTTTCACGGCACGGTCGAGGACAACCTGCGCTTCGGCAAGGCCGACGCGAGCATGGAGGAACTCGAGGCGGCCGCGCGCGCCGCGAACGCACACGAGTTCATCACGCGGCTGCCGAACGGCTATGCCACGGTGATCGGCGAACGCGGTATCAAGCTCTCCGGCGGGCAGCGTCAGCGGGTCGCGATCGCTCGCGCGGTGCTTCGCGACGCGCCGATACTCATCCTCGACGAGGCGCTTTCCGCTGTCGACGCCGAGAACGAGGCGGTCATCCAGTCCGCCCTCGACCGGCTGATGCAAGGCCGCACGACGCTGGTCTTCGCGCACCGGCTGTCGAGCGTGATCGGGGCCGACCGCATCCTGGTGCTCGATCGGGGGGCCGTTGTCGAGACCGGGGACCACGCGTCGCTGATGCGTGCGCGGGGCACGTACTTTCGGCTGATGGGGGCACAGGCCGAGGAGAGCGTACGGTCCGATGCGTCGCTTTCGGCGGCCGATGAGAGCGCGATCCCGGCCGAAACTCCACTTGAGGACCTCCACGTGGACGGCGCGAGTGCGCACGACGAGCCGACCGACGCCATCCTCCGCGCCGAGGGCCTGGGGTGGACCGGCGTGTTCCGCGAACTGCTGCGCCACGTCGTGCCGTGGAAGGCGAAGTTCTCCGTCGTGCTGGGGTTGGGGATCGCCAGGGTGGCGGCCCTGATCGGTGTCGGGGTGGCCGGCGCCCTCGCGGTGGCGGCGGTGAAGCGGGGCGAGGCGTACGCGGAGTACCTGGTCGCGCTCGCGGTCGTCGCCCCCCTCGCGGGCTTGCTGCACTGGCTCGAGTCGTGGTTCGCACACGACATGGCGTTTCGCATGCTCGCCGAGATGCGCATCGCCCTTTTCGACAAGCTGGAGCGCCTCGCCCCGGCATACCTCGTCCGCCGCCGCACCGGCGACCTGGTGGGGATGGCGACGCACGACGTCGAACTGGTGGAGTACTTCTTCGCGCACACCGTGGCGCCGTCACTGGTCGCGGTGCTGGTCCCTGCCGCGGTGGTCGGCACGCTCGCGTGGTTCGGCTGGCCGATGGCGGTGGCCCTCGCCCCGTTTCTCGCCGTGGTGGCGTTGAGCCCCTTGCTCGCCCGGGGGCGCATCGACGTGCTCGGTTCGCGGGCCCGGGAGGCTTTCGGCGACATGAACGCGCACGCGGTGGACACCGTGCAGGGCTTGCCGGAGATCCTCGCGTTCCAGCGCGATCAGGCGCGCGGAGCCGAGTTCGTCGCGCGCATCGAGCGGCACACGGGGCTGCGGCTGCCGTTCTTTGCCGACCTCTCCAAGCAGACCGCCATCCTGGAAGCCGTCACCGGTCTTGGTGGGCTCGCGGTGGTGGCCACCGGCACACACCTGGTTGGCACCGATGCCCTCGATCCCGCCATCCTGCCCATGCTGACCCTGCTTGCGATGGCGGCCTTCCTGCCCGTGTCGGAGATCGCCCACATCGGCAGGCAACTGGCCGATACCCTGGGTGCGACGCGGCGGCTCTACGCGGTGCACAACGAGGTCGAGGCGGTGGCAGACGGACCCGGCGTGGGTGCACCCTCGCGTCCGGGGGGCGTGGAGATCGATGTTCGCAACGTTGAGTTCTCCTACTTCGGCAACGGTCGTCTCGCGCTCGATGAGGCAACCTTCACCGTACCGGCGGGCAAGACGGTGGCGCTGGTCGGTCCCTCGGGGGCCGGAAAGACCACCGCCGCGCACCTGCTGATGCGTTTCTGGGACCCGGGTTCCGGCGTCATCCTGCTTGATGGCCACGACCTGCGCGATTACCGGCTCGACGAACTGCGCGACCGCATCGCGCTGGTCACGCAGGACACGTACCTGTTCAACGAGACGCTGCGCGCGAACATCCTGATAGCGAAACCGGACGCCGCCGGGGCGGAGTTGGACGAAGCGGTGCGCCGCGCATCGCTCGACGCTTTCGTGGAAGCCCTCCCGGACGGGCTCGAGACGAGCGTCGGCGAACGGGGGGTACGGCTGTCCGGGGGGCAGCGCCAGCGCGTCGCCATTGCAAGGGCGTTTCTCAAGGATGCCCAGGTGCTCATCCTCGACGAGGCGACCTCGCATCTCGACGCCGTGAACGAGCAGGCCGTGCGGCATGCGCTCGAGGAACTGATGACCGAACGCACGACCATCGTGATCGCGCACCGGCTCTCCACGGTGCGTAATGCCGACCGGATCGTCGTGCTGGAGGCCGGCCGCACGCGGGAAACCGGCGGACACGAGGAGTTGATGGACAACGGCGGGCTCTACAGCCGCCTCGTCGGGCGGCAGATGGCGGTCTGAAAAGGAGAATTACGCGATGACCATCTACCTGTACGGTTCCTTTGCGTCTTACTGGACCGCCAAGACACGCTGTTACCTCCTGAAGAAAGGCATCCCGTTTGTTGAGCGAGTGCCGGGACATCCGCGCTTCCGGGAGCACGTGCGCGCCAACACGCTGAATCATCGTATCCCCCAGGTGGAGCTGGACGACGGCACCGCCATTCAGGATACGGTTGCCATCCTGGATGCACTGGAACAGCACTACCCCGAGCCCGCCGTCTATCCCCCAGGTATCAAACAACAGCTTGCGGCTCGCCTGTTCGAAGTGCTCATCCATGGGCTGCTTGGCCGGCCGGCGTGGCACTACCGCTGGAACTACATGGAAGAGAACTACGGTTTTGTCGGGCGGGAGTTTGGCCGGTCCTTCAAGCCCCAGGGCAGCAACGAGGAGGTGGACCACTTCGGCCGGATCATCGCCGACCGGATGGAAGGAAAACGTCAGGGGATCGGCGCAACCGAAGCCGCGTTGCCCCTGTTTGAATCGCTCTACGTCGACACGTTGGACTTGCTGGAAGAACACTTCGTTGACACGCCGTACCTTTTCGGGGGCAGGCCGTCGGTCGCCGACTTCGACCTGATGGCGCCGCTCTTCGGCCACCTGGCGCGTGACCCGCAACCGGCCACGATCATGAAGCAGCGCGCGCCGCGCGTGTTCCGTTGGACGGAGGCGATGAACACGCCGCATGTCCAGAGCCCGGAATTCGCTGATTTCCCCATGGAGTTCGCGGCTGACGACGAGCTCCCGGGCAGAACGCTGGATCTCCTGCGGTTGTGTATTGAAGCCGCTGGCGAGTCCCTGCCACGCACGGCGGAGATCTATGACGAGTGGGTCAAGGACAAGTCGGACGAACCTGAAGGCTCCATGGTCTCCAAGGACATGGACGAGGCGGTGATCGGCAGGTTCAGCACGGTCGTGCGCGGCGTCGAGTTAGGCAACGGCGCGAGTCTGTACTCCCTCTGGGTCCACCAGCGCACGCTCGACTGGTTCAACGCGCAAACCGCCGAAGCACAGCAGGAATGCCGTAAGCTCCTGGGTGAACTCGGCGGGCGGGCGATCGTCGATATCAAGCTGGCCAGGCCGCTGACCCGCCTGCACAGTCATGTTGCGCTAGGACCTGCCCGACCCACGTAGGGGAGGGGCTTGTCCCCTCCCGTCTGGAATACATGCACGGTGCTGGAGGGGCTTGTCCCCTCCCGTCTGGAATACACGCACGGTGCTGGATGGGCTTGTCCCCTCCCGTCTCGAAATCGTGCACGAACCACCCCGGGCGGGGACAAGCCCCTTCCCATCCACGGGTTGGACCCACAGGCGTCTCGT
>VXNE01000560.1:7895-11874 GCA_009840715.1 Gammaproteobacteria bacterium | reverse complement strand
GGCCCCCCGCGGAGGCCCCGCCGATCACTGTCCCGGCCCTGCCCTGCTCGACGTGGTACGTGGCGCGGACATGGGCGAGCAACTCGGTAAGGAGGAAGGTTTCCCAGTCGTTGCCGCCGCCCTTCCAGTCGATCCAGTAGGAATTGCCCGTGATCGGCGCGACCACGACGATGGGTTCGATCGTTCCCTTCTCCCACGCGCGCTCGAGCGGCGCGCGCAGACGCCGCTCGAGCTGGTGCTCCCCGCTGCTGCCGCCGTGCAGCCACAAGAGGAGCGGATAGGGTTCTTCCCGTTCGGCTGTGTAATCCGGCGGCAACAGGATGTCGAACCGCGCTTCGCCAGGCACCAGTTCGGTCGCGACGCTCTGGTTGGAGAGCACGGACGCCTGCGCCAGGCTGCCGACCCACGCCAGCAGGGCGGCCAGCCAACCGAACGCGGTGACTCGCGGGACGCATCGCATGGCAGGGGCTCCTCGCTGGTTGCGCGACATCTTAGGGTATCCGCGCAACCCGGGCGTCACTGCCTATCGTCACTCCCCGCGTCGCAAACGCCGCCTGAGGTCCTCGTTCTCCGCCTGGAGGGCCCTTAGCGCCTCCTCCTTCTCCCGGGGAGTCAGCAGATAGTCCCCTCGCCGCGGGTCAAAGAGGCGCAGTCGGTCGCCCTGCAGCCGCAACTCAAGCCCGAGCATCGTCCCGTGGGACAGGATTCCATCCCGTCGCTCCAGGGCCAGCGCTCGGTATTCGCCGTCCTACTCCAGCCGGCGGCCTTGCAGCATCGGCTCCAGGTAGTCCCCTTCCGGATCGAACTGCCAGTACTCCCGAACACCCATTTCCGCGTAGAGCTTCCTCTTCGTCACCTCGTCCTCGCGCCGGGTGCTGAGCGAAGTGATTTCCAGCACGAAGTCAGCCAGCTTCCCCTCGACCCAGGTCCGCCACACGCGCCGCTCCGGCAGCTTCGGCACACCGATCGCCACGAAGACGTCCGGCGACACGCATGCCCGAATGTCGCCCTCCCGGTAGTACATCATCATGTCGCTACCCACGTAGACATCCGCGCGGTCCCGATAGAAATCGTGCAGGGATTGCGCCGCGTCGACCGTGGCGTGCCAGTGGATCGGCGTCTCCGCCATCGGCTTACCGTCCGACTCGGGGTAGTCGGACAGCGCCAGGGGCCTTGGCGCCGCCGTCCGGCCGGTGGCCGCGGCATCGTCTGGGCTCGGAACGGTTTCGGTTTCCCGCATGGCGGACTCCCCGGTCGGGCCACGCCTTGATGGCCGGAACGCTACCACAGGCCCACCGGCGCGATAAGTGTAGTTCGCGAGGGCAGGCAGCAGGGCTGGCTCCGGGCATGCGTCGGCGCCGTCGGATGGCTGGACGCACGTTTTGCCACAAGCGGGACCAAGATCATGCCGGGGACTCGCCCCCCGGCGCGTGGGACATTCCCCTCGCTGTCCGCAGTCCTTTGACCCCTGCCACCGACTGACGGATCAGCTTTCGTCCACCCACGCTCTGATCAGGTGATGCGCGATGGCCATGGGGCCCGGAACCTTCAAGGTCGCGTGCTCCCCGGCCAGCGCCAGGCGCGCCTCGTCCCGCGGGAACCAGCGCACGTCGGCCATCTCGACCGGATCGATGCGGATGTCCGTGGTCAACGCGTCGCCGTGGCAGCCGATCATGAGCGATGACGGGAACGGCCACGGCTGCGACGAGTGATACCGGACGTCGCCCACCTCTACGCCGGCCTCTTCGCGCACCTCCCGCCGCACGGCTTCTTCGATGGACTCCCCCTGGTCGATGAAACCGGCCAGCGCCGAGTACATGCCGATGCGCGCCAGGCGCCCGGCGGCCTGGCCGAGCAGGCATCGGTCGCCGTCGGAGATCACCATGATCGCGACCGGGTCCGTCCGCGGAAAGTGCTGCGCGCCGCAGTTCGGACACACGCGCACGTGGCCGCCGCGGGCCGGCGCGGAGCGCGTGCCGCAGACGCTGCAGAACTGGTGCCGCTCGTGCCACGCCAGTTGCGAGCGGGACTGCGCGAGGATGCCCGCATCGGTGGCAGGAAGCACCATACCGGCGGCGCGGGAGTCCTCGAACCGGAAGCGGGACGGCAGGTCGAGATCGCGCAGGGGCTCCTCGACCGCGGACACGTCCTGGGCGAATCGGGCGCGGTCGCCGACCAGCCCCAGGAACACGGGCGGCGTCCGCACGTCCAACTCCTGGATTCGCGCCGGTGACAGCCACCCGAGCCGGTGTGTGTCGTTGTCGCGGTATGCGTCGCCGTCCTCGAGCAGTACGTTCAGGCGCCACATCGGGAGGTAGCAGCTGTCGGGGTCGCGGGCGGCGGCGGCCAGCCAGTCCGGGTCGCGGCGCAGGGCGTCGCCGCGGTCCAGCGGATTGCCGGCGAAGGTGTGGACGATGTCGGTCATGCGTCGCGGGAGCGGTGCGGGAGGGAGCGGCAACCATGCGCGGTCGCGCGCTGCCTGTCAAAGTCCGCCGGGACGGGCGCGCCGATCGCCGCTATGCTCCGTCTGAATCTGCGAGGGTCCGGGAGGGCTGCATCCGATGCTCGGCCGACTCGACGACAGGGTCGCGATCGTCACCGGCGCCGGCCGGGGCATCGGCGCCGGCATCGCGCGGGTCTTCGCGGCGGCGGGCGCGAGAGTGATGGTCGTCACCCGCACGGCCAGTCATGGGCAGGCGACGGTCGAACGCATAGGACAGGCGGGCGGCACCGCGGCCCTCTGCGCGGTGGACATCGGGGAACGCGACAACGTCGAGCGCGCGGTCGCGGAAACCGCCGAGCGATGGGGCCGCATCGACATCATGGTCCACAACGCGGCCGCCTTTCTGTTCGGCCGCGTCGAGGAATACTCGGAGGACGATCTCGAGACGGTCCTGTCGGTGAACCTCAAGGCGTGCTTCCGCCTGTCCAAGGCCGTCATACCCTACTTCCAGGAGCAGGGCGGAGGGCGGCTGCTCTTCACCTCCTCGACCAACGGCCCGCGCGTGGTCCTGCCCGGAACTTCCTACTACGCGGCCTCCAAGGGCGGCATCAACAACTTCATCAAGGCCGCCGCGGTCGAGCTCGCCCGCGACGGCATCACGGTGAACGGCGTCGAGCCCGGCTACATCCACACCGCGGCCATGGATGCCATGTCGGACCCGGAACGGCGGGCACGGATGGCGGAGCACATTCCCGCCGGCTACATCGGCGAGCCGGAGGACATCGCCCACTGCATGCTCTATCTCGTGAGCGACGAGGCGCGTTACATCACGGGCCAGACCATCTGCGTCGACGGCGGCGCGACGCTCCCGCCGAGGGGAGCCTGAACGGGGCCGTCAGCCGCCCTGCCGCTCCCGCCGCGCCAGTTCGGCTCGCAAGGCCCGCTGCTCTTCGCGGCCGAGGGGGAAGCGCCACATGATCCAGGCGACGCACAGCGTGATGAGGGTCGGCGAACCCGCGACCAGCAACCGGACGCCGTCCAGCGTCGCCTGGTCGTTGGCACCGCCGACGGTAAAGCCGATGAGATCGAGCGCCGGGTAGACGATCCCGACCGCGAGCGCCATGCCGACCTTGTCCGTGAGCGTTACCGACGAGTAGTACAAGGCGCTTCGCTCCGCGTCGACATCCACCCGGTCCTGGTCGATCACGTCCGCCATGATGGACCGCAGCAGCAGGTCCTTGGCGCCGAAGTTCACGCCCACCATCACGTAGATGAGCAGGACCCAGCCGAAGCTCTCGGCCGGTACGACGAAGAAGGACCCCGTCGCCAGCGACGACTGCAACGCGCCGAAGCACAACGTCCGATGCTTGCCGAAACGCTCGCTCAGCCGGACGAAGAGCGGCACGCACAGGAACCCGACGAGAAACAGCACCACCAGGTAGAGGCTTGCCGCCTGCGGCAGCAGGAGCACCTGCGCCACGAAGAAGAAATGCACCGACCCGTTGATCCCCGCCTGGCCCCCAAGCAGCAGGTTGG
>VXNE01000560.1:0-7885 GCA_009840715.1 Gammaproteobacteria bacterium | reverse complement strand
GCAGGTTGGTGAGCAGCAGGCGCCGCAGGGCCCGGTTCCCGAGCATCGAGCCGACCGCCCGGCGCCAGTCGAGCTTCGGCTGTGGCCGCGTCGCCGGTTCGCGCGCGCTGGCGAGGGCGACCACGAAGAGTACGGGCAGCGCCACCATGATCAGCCACCCCATCGCCTCCGCGCGCAGGCGCATGCCGCCTTCAGGCCGGAGATAGTCCATCAGCGCGGGGATCAGGACGACCACGACGGCCCCGGCCAGGCCAAAGAGCTGCAGCGCGCCCATGATGTGCGACCGCCGGTCGTAGTCGTCCGACAGCTCCGCTGCCCAGGCCGTGTGCGACAGGGTCAGTAGCGTCCAGCCGAGGTACAGCACCAATAGCGACGCGACGAGCAGGAACTCGCTCGGCGGATCCGGCGGCAGGAAGAGCCCCGCCGCGCCCAGCAGCAGGACCGGAACGCCGACGACGATCGCCGGGCGCCGCCGTCCCCAAGCGGTGCGAACCCGGTCGCCGAGCGCGCCGAAGACCGGATCGGTGAACACGTCGAAGAAGCGCGCGATCATGAAGATCGTGCCTACGACCGTCAGGCTGATGCCGAGTTCCGCGTATAGCGGCGGCAGGACCGCGACGACCGGGAGGCCCAGGGCCGCCAGGGCGAAAGCCGGGGAGGCGAATCCGGCGAGGCGTGCGCCGCGCGGCACGCCGGGAGGCGAAACGGGCATGTCGTCGGCGCTACACCGAACGCCCGTGGCGCAGCAGCGTGCCCGGGGTCGCGCCCGTGCACTCGCCGTCCTCGAACGTCACCTGGCCGTTGACTACCGTGAGCCGGTAGCCCTCGGCCTTCTGCGCCAGGCGCCAGTCGCCCGCCGGGAAATCGTGGATGCGTTCCGGCGGCAGCGAGCGCAATGCGTCGTAGTCGTAGGCGATGACGTCCGCCGGCGCTCCCTCGCGCAGGAAGCCCCTATCGGTGAAGCCCGCCGCCATGGCCGAGAAGCCGGATAGCCGCCAATGCGCCTGCTCGAGGTCCATCAGGCCGTTGTCCCGGACGAGCCGGCCAATGAAGTCGGTCGGGTAGCGCCCCGTCGTCAGGAACTTCATGTGGGCACCCCCGTCGGACAGGCCCGGCAGCACGAAGGGCGAGTTGATGACCTCCCGCATCGTCTCCATGTCGGTCTCGACGGCGGAGTGCGAGAAGAACGTGCCGAGGTCTTCGGACAAGGAGAGATCGAACAGGACGTCGACCGGATGCTTGCGCTCGCGGGCGGCCACCTCGCCGATGGTGTAACCCTCGAGCGCGCGCACCTCCGGCGTGCGGCCTTCCGCGATGCGCATGTCGGGCAGGCCCAGGAAACGTTCGCCGCCCCGGACTGGCTTGTCCGGGTGCGCCTTCCGCTGGGCCACGAAACCATCGTAGACCTCGCGGACCGCGCCCCGCAGCACGGGGTCGCGCATCTTCCTCATGCGCACGGGGACGCTGCCGAGGGTCACCTCGCGCCACGCCGGCATCCCGTCGAACAGGTTCCAGTCCGCGAGCGAGAACTCGGTGTTGATGTCGCAGGTGACGGCGTGCCCGAACAGCCGCAGCCCGCGGGCGTTGCCCTCCTCGAGCCAGCGCAGGATGTCGCGCCAGTGCCCGTAGGTGTTGCCGTGCTGGTCGTGCGCGAACTCGAGGGTGTTCCAGATGATCGGCCGCCCGCTGACACGGGCGACCCGCTCGAAGAGTTCGAAATCCGCGCCGAGCACCTGGATGAACCCGCGCCCCTTCTCCCCCAGCACCCGGGCGAAGTGGAGCAGGTCATCGGGCGCCATGATGTCCGTGATCATGGGCGTGCCGTCGTAATCCCGCTGCACGCTGTCGGGACCCAGGAGCTGGGCCGAAAAGCCGCACGCGCCCGCGTCCATCGCCTCGTCGAGCAGCGCGCCCATCCGCCGTTGCTCGTCCGGCGTCGCGGGCCGTCCCTTGGCGTCCTCGAGCCCCATCACCCACGACATCACCGGGGCGAGGCCCATGTAGGACAGGACATTCACGCCCTTCGGCGCGCGCTCGACGCTGTCGAGGTACTCGGGAAAGGTGACCCAGTCCCAGGGCATGCCCGCAGCCATCGTGCTCGCGCGGACCGCCTCGTTGCGCTCGAGGGTCAGCATGGCGCGTTCGCGGTCCTCCGGCTGCACGGGGGCGAAGCCGAAACCGCAGTTGCCGATCACCACCGACGTGATGCCGTGCCAGCCGGACATCGTGCACCAGGGATCCCAGAAGATCTGCGAGTCGAAGTGCGTGTGCAGGTCGATGAAACCCGGGGCGACGATCAGGTCCCGCGCATCGAACACGCGTGCCGCGTTCGACCCGGACACGCTGCCGATCCGCGCGATGCGGCCGTCCGCGATCGCCACGTCGCCCGTGTAGCGCGGCGTTCGCTGACCGTCGATGACGGTGCCGCCCTTCAACACGAGATCGTAGCGGCTCATGGACTCGTCCACTCCGGGGCCGACCAGGCCGCGTCCTCCCCATCGTCGCGCTGCCAGGTCTGCATCCGGTCGGGCTTCAGGGCCACCACGACGCGGTTCTCGTTCGGCTCTCGTTGGAACTGGTCGAAATAGGCGGCGCCGGCCTCCGCGCCGAAGTACTTGACCAGGATTCGCCGCGTGAGGTCCCCGACGTCCCGGTCCAGGATCTCCGCCCGACCGCTCGCCACCACGGCGCGGTAGTCGTCGCCCTGCTCGACCACCAGCGTCATGCGCGGGTCGCGCCGGAGGTTTCGCCGGACCCAGTAGCGTTGCCCGTCCGCCATGGCATAGAAGGATGTGCCATCCCACAGGAAGCCGACCGGCGTGACCCGGGGCGAACCGTCCGGGTTGGTCGTGCCGATGATGGCGTGGCGCGTCTCGGCCAGGAACGCTGCAAGCTCTTCCGGCGTGAGCGGCTTGTTGCCGTGCACCGGCGGGCCGTACGTGACGGTCGAGTACTCCATGCGAACGGGCGCCGACTTCAGCGGCTGAAGCCGGCCAGGCGCTCGAAGTACTGCGGTTTGGACTCGCCGGAGTCGAGCCGCTCGCGCAGCGCGTCCGAGACCGCGCCGAGGACTTCCATCCGGTCCAGCGTGTAGGGGTACGGCGGCATGAACCGCTCCCGGTCCGCGCCGCCGCGCGACATGTAGTCGAGCATGGCCTCGGAGTTCGCGTAGAGCTCCATGACCTGCACCTTCATCTGGTCCTCGCTGGTGAAGAACCACTCGTAGGCGAGGATCTCGGGGGTGTTCTTTTCGTGGTACGCGATCCAGTCGTTGGCCATGGCCGTGAATTCGTCGAGCATGCCGTCCTTGACGGTGACGTACACGTTGAACCAGACACGATCGGACATGTTCAGCCAGTCCGTCCGTGGCGCAGCAGCGTGCCGGGCGTCGCCCCGGTGCACTCGCCGTCCTCGAAGGTGACCTCGCCGTTGACGACGGTCAGGCGGTAGCCCTCGGCCTTCTGCGCGAGGCGCCAGTCGCCGGCCGGGAAGTCGTGGATGCGCTCCGGCGGGAGCGAGCGCAGCGCATCGTAGTCGTAGACGATGACGTCCGCCGGCGCGCCTTCCCGCAGGAAGCCCCGGTCGGTGAAGCCGGCGGCCATGGCCGAGTAGCCGGACAGCCGCCAATGCGCCTGCTCGAGGTCCATCAGGCCCATGTCGCGCACGAGCCGCCCGATGAAATCGGTCGGGTAGCGTCCGGTCGTCGCGAACTTCATGTGGGCGCCGCCGTCGGAAACCCCCGGGAGGACGAACGGGGAGTTGATCGCCTCGCACAGGGCGTCGGCCGAGGTCTCCGGCGCCAGGGACGTGAAGAACGTCCCGAGGTCCTCGGAGAGCGCGACGTCGAGAAACGCGTCGATCGGGTGCTTGTTCTCCCGCTCGGCGACCTCGCCGACCGTGTAGCCCTCCAGGGGTCGGACCGCCTCCGTGCGGGCTTCGGCGATCCGCATCTCGGGCACGTAGAGGTAGGGGGGAACTGGCTTGTCGGGATGCCGGTCCCGTCGGGCCGCGAGGCGGTCGAACTCGGCCCGGAGCGCATCGCGCAGCACGGGGTCGCGCATCTTGGCCATGCGCTCAGGCACGCTGCCCAGGGTGAGGTCGCGCCAGGCCTTCATCCCGTCGAACAGGTTGAAGTCCTCCAGCGAGAAATGGAAATCGATGTCGCAGGTGACCGCGTGCGCGTAGAGCCGAAGTCCCCGCGCGTTCCCCCGCTCCAGCCACTTAAGGATGTCCCGGTAGAAGCCGTACGTGTTCCCGTGCTGGTCGTGCGCGAACTCCAGGTTGTTCCAGATGACCGGCCGGCCGCTGACCTCGGCGACCTTCTCGTAGAGGTCGAAATCCCCGCCCAGCAACTGGATGAACCCGCGCCCCTTCTCCCCAAGCACGCGCGCGAAGTGGAGCAGGTCGTCGGCCGCCATGATGTCCGTGATCATGGGCGTGCCGTCGTAGTCGCGCTGCACGCTGTCCTCGCCCATGTTCTGCGCGGAGAACCCGCAGGCGCCCACGTCCATCGCCTCGCTGAGCAGCGCACCCATCTTGCGCTGCTCCTCGGCGGTCGCGGGCCTTCCCTTCGCGTTCTCGAGCCCCATCACCCATGACATGACCGGCGCGAGGCCCATGTAGGAGAGGACGTTCACGCCCTTGGGCGTGCGTTCGATGCTGTCGAGGTACTCGGGGAAGGTGACCCAGTCCCACGGCATCCCCGCCGCCATCGTCGTCGCCCGCACCGCCTCGTTGCGCTCGAGCGTCAGCATGGCGCGTTCGCGGTCCTCGGGCGCGACGGGGGCGAAGCCGAAACCGCAGTTGCCGATCACGACCGAGGTGACGCCGTGCCAGCCGGACATCGTGCACCAGGGGTCCCAGAAGATCTGCGAGTCGAAGTGGGTGTGCAGGTCGATGACGCCGGGGGCGACGATCAGGTCGCGCGCGTCGAAAACGCGTGTCGCCTCCGACTCGGAGACGTTCCCGATCTGGGCGATGCGGCCGTCGGCGATCGCGATGTCGCCCGTGTAACGCGGGGTGCGCTGTCCGTCGATGACGGTGCCGCCCTTGAGCAGAAGATCGTAGCGAGCCATGGCGTCCTCCCGGTTACGCGGTCCGTCCGTGGCGCAGCAGCGTGCCGGGGGTCGCGCCGGTGCACTCGCCGTCCTCGAAAGTGACCTGCCCGTTGACGATGGTCAGGCGGTAGCCCTCGGACTTCTGGGCCAGCCGCCAGTCGTCGGCCGGGAAGTCATGGATGCGTTCCGGCGGCAGCGAACGCAGCGCGTCGTAGTCGTAGACGATGACGTCCGCCGGCGCGCCTTCCCGCAGGAAGCCCCGGTCGGTGAAGCCGGCGGCCATGGCCGAGTAGCCGGACAGCCGCCAGTGCGCCTGCTCGAGGTCCATCAGCCCCATGTCGCGCACGAGCCGCCCGATGAAGTCGGTCCCGTAGCGCCCGGTGGTCAGGAACTTCATGTGGGCGCCCCCGTCGGAGAGCCCCGGGAGCACGAACGGAGAGTTGATCACCTCGCGCAGGGCGTCCTCCGACGTCTTCGGCGCGTCGGACGTGAAGAACGTGCCGAGGTCCTCGGAGAGCGCGGTGTCGAGGAACGTGTCCACCGGATGCTTGTTCTGCCGCGCCGCGACCTCGCCGACCGTGTAGCCCTCCAGGGGACGCACCGCCGACGTGCGCGCTTCGGCGATGCGCATGTCGGAGATCTTGAGGAAGAGCCCGACCGGCCTGTCGGGATGCCGGTCCCGGCGCTCCGCGAGGCGGTCGAACTCGTCACGCAGCGCCTGGCGCCGCTCGGGGTCGCGCAGCTTCGCCATGCGCTCGGGCACGCTGCCGAGGGTCACGTCGCGCCAGATCTCCATCGAGTCGAACAGGTTGAAGTCCTCCAGCGAGAACTGCATGTCGATGTCGCAGGTGACGGCGTGCCCGAACAGGCGCAGTCCGCGCGCATTCCCCTTGTTGAGCCACTCCAGGACGTCCTGGTAGGCGCCGTAGGTGTTGCCGTGCTGGTCGTGCGAGAACTCGAGCGTGTTCCAGATGATCGGGCGGCCGCTGACCTCGGCGACCTTCTCGAAGAGGTCGAAGTCCCCGCCGAGCAACTGGATGAACCCGCGGCCCTTCTCGCCGAGCACGCGGGCGAAGGCGAGCAGGTCGTCCGGCGCCATGATGTCGGTGATCATGGGCGTGCCGTCGTAGTCGCGCTGCACGCTGTCGTGCCCCAGCAGTTGCGCGGAGAACCCGCAGGCGCCGGCGTCCATCGCCTCGCTGAGCAGCGCGCCCATCCTGCGCTGCTCCTCGGGGGTCGCGGGCCGCCCCTTGGCGTCCTCCTGGCCCATCACCCAGGACATCACCGGCGCGAGGCCCATGTACGAGAGGACGTTCACGCCCTTCCGGGTGCGGTCGATGCTGTCGAGGTACTCGGGGAAGGTGACCCAGTCCCAGGGCATGCCCGCGGCCATCGTCGTCGCGCGCACCGCCTCGTTGCGTTCGAGGGTCAGCATCGCGCGCTCACGGTGTTCGGGCGCCACCGGCGCGAAACCGAAGCCGCAGTTGCCGATCACGATCGACGTGACGCCGTGCCACCCCGACATCGTGCACCACGGGTCCCAGAAGATCTGCGAGTCGAAGTGGGTGTGGAGGTCGATGAAGCCCGGCGCGACGATGAGGTCCCGCGCATCGAACACGCGCTTCGCCTCGGCCTCGGACACGCTCCCTATCTGCGCGATGCGACCGTCCGCGATCGCGATGTCGCCGGTGTAGCGCGGCGTGCGTTGCCCGTCGATGACGGTGCCGCCCTTGAGGAGGAGATCGTACCGAGGCATGAGAACGTCCGGCGCTGTATGTGAGGCAGAAAAGTATAGCGCGCAGGTGCTGATCCGGGCGGGGGATGCTCCGGTTGGCGACCGCTCTACGGTGTGTGTCCCGGACGTGCGCAGGCTATATTTCGCCCGGACCGCGACTTGAGAAGAGACCCGTGTTCTATGAACTGCGCCAGTACAGGGTGCTGCCCGGCAAGATGGACGCGTGGCTGGAACTGATGGAAGGCGAGTTCATCCCGTTCGCGGTCTCGCGCGGCATGAACATCACGGCCGCCTCTCGCGGCGAAGAGCGCGGCGAGGAGGACGAGACCGTCTACGTCTGGATGCGCCGCCTCGAGTCCGAGGCCGAGCGGGAGCGCGTGGACGCCGCCGTGTACGGGAGCGACACCATGAAGAACGACATCGGCCCGCGCGTCTCCGACGTCCTCGCTCCCGACGGACATGTCGTGACGCGCATCGTGCCGACGCCGGCATCGCTCACGCGCTAGCGACCCATGAACTACACCGAAATTCTGCGCGAGCGCGTCGTCGCGGACTACCTGGACAGCACCCCAGGCTCACGCGCCCTCTTCGAGCGCGCCGTCGACACCCTGCCCGGCGGCGTGTCCGGCAACCTGCGCTTCTTTCCGCCGTATCCGCTCTACATGGCGTCCGGCCGGGGCGGCCGCACGGTCGACGTCTACGTCGACGGCTCGGCCTACATCGACTCCTTCGCCTGCAACGGCCCGCTCCTGCTCGGTCATCGCCATCCCGCCGTGATCGCTTCCGTCGAACGCTACGCCGGGGTGGGCTCGCTCGTCCTGAACCCGGAGCTCGCCATCGAGTGCGCCGAGAAGCTCAAGGAGGTCATCCCGAGCGCCGAACGCGTGCGCTTCCTGAACAGCGGCACCGAAGCCGTCATGACCGCGGTGCGCTACGCCCGCGCGTACACGGGCAAGCCCAAGGTCGTGAAGTTCTTCGGCCAGTACCACGGCCAGGACGACCAGTTCCTCCTCGGGCTGGGCGCCGACCGGCGCGCCTTCAGCGCCGGCGTGCCCGAGTCGTCCCAGGACGGCACGCTGACGCTCCCCTTCGG
>VXNE01000327.1 GCA_009840715.1 Gammaproteobacteria bacterium | reverse complement strand
ATCTCTGCGCGCGGCGTCCTTTCTTTTATTATATTACCGCCTGCCCTTCCCTTCTCCCAAGCGCGGGGGCCCCCCTGTTGGGGGGCGGCCACGATGAGGTAGAACGCCCGCCGGCCGACGCGGGTCCACGTACGGTCCGAGAGGACGCCGACGACGGGCTGGGCGACGAATCCGAACATCGGATTGATGGCCAGGATGAGCCCGATGTAGAAGGCGTTCTCCGTGAACAGGTAGAGCGTCAGCGGCAGCAGGTTCACGCTGACGGCCTCCGCGAAGTGCACGCCGAACCAGAAGGTGGTCATGAGCAGGACCGTGCGCGGGCTCGCACGCTCCCTCGTGGGAGGCGGACCCAGTTCGATCCGCTCCCGGCTTTCCGTGTCGGAGATGGGCAGGTCGCCTTGCAGGAACCGTTGGCCCGGGAAAGCCTACGCGAGCGGACCGCTTCCTTCCACGGCCGACGCCCGTCGCCGGCGCCCGTGACGCCTCAGCCCGCCGGTGCGCCGCCAGCCCGCCTCGCGTCCTCATGGCGGACGTCCCGCACGCCGAGCAGCACCAGGATCCCGACGACCGCCAGGACGCCCGAGATCGGCCAGATCACCGAGTAGTCGTTGTCGAACACGTAGTTGATGGTCGCGCCGACCAGGACCAGCCCCACCGTACGCCCCACGCCGTAGAAGATGTTCATCGTGGTGGCCTGCTGGCCGATCATCCCCCGCACGAAGTAGTCGGTGCAGAGGGTGGCGTGGCCGGTGTACATCAGCACGTCGGCGAGCCCGAAGCAGACCGCCGCCACCAGCAGCATCGAGGGGGTGTCCGCGATGTAACCGATCGCCGAGCAGACGATCATCACGGCGAACGACAGGATGAGCGTGCGCTGGCGGTTGAGCCGCGTCATGACGAGCGAGACCGGCAGGGCGAAGACCAGCGCGATGAAGGGCATGTATCCCCAGGACTGGCCGAATTCCGCCTCCTCGAACAGCAGCATCTTCGTGGCGTAGAGCGCGACGAAACCCGCGATCGCCGTGCGCTGCAGCGAGCGCAGCATGTTGACGAAGCCGAGCCGCAGCAGCATCGGGTGCTCGACGAAATCGCGTATGTACTGCCCCGGCGTCAGGCGCGCCCGCGGCTTGAGCGCGTCGAGCCGCTTCTCTTTCAGCAGGAACGCGACGAGCATCACGAACACCAGCAGCACGCCGGCGGCCAGGAAGTAGAGCGGCAGGCCGTAAAGCTCGTCGCCATGACCCTCGCGGTACCGCGTCACCCAAGGCATGCCGACGAACAGCACCACGATCCAGCCGAGTTGGGCGGCGGCCAGGTTCACTCCCGCAACGAACGTCCGCTGCGGCGGCGGCACCATCTCGGCAAGCAGGGGGTGATGGGCTCCGATGATCACATCGGCGAAGAACTGCATAACGACCACGAGCACGACGACCAGCCAGAGCGCCGTCGTGAACGGCATGGCCACCTCCGTCACCGCCACGATCGGCGCCGCAACGATGAAATAGAAGGCGCGGCGACCGACCCGCGTCCACGTGCGGTCCGACAGGACCCCCACGATCGGCTGCGCGATGAAGCCGAAGATGGGGTTGATGGCGAGGATCAGCCCGATGAAGAAGGCGTTCTGCGTGAACAGGTACAACGTGAGCGGCAACAGGTTCACGCTGACCGCCTCGACGAAATGCACGCCGAACAGGACCGAACTCGTGACGGCGACGGTGCGCGGGCTCGCGCGCTCGCTCGTGGGCGGCGGATGCAGTTCGATCCGCTGCGTTGCCGGGGTATCGGAGATGGGCGGTCGCTCCCTACGCCCGGGCCGGAGCGCGCTCCCTCGTGCGCTCCTCGTGACGCACGTCGCGCACGCCGAACAGCGCCACGATGCCGATGACCGCGAGGACGGCCGCGATCGGCCAGATCACCGAGTAGTCGTTGTCGAACACATAGTTGATGCTCGCCCCGACCAGGACGAGGCCGACCGTCCGCCCGACGCCGTAGAAGATGTTCATTGTCGTGGACTGCTGGCCGATCATCCCCTGCAGGAAGTAGTCCGTGCAGAGCGTCTTGTGGGCCATCGCCGCCATCACGTCGGCGAGCCCGAAGCAGAGCGCCGCCAGCAGCAGCATCGAGGGCGTATCCGCGACGTAGCCGATGGCGGAGCAGACCAGCATCACGGTGAACGCGAGGATCATGGCCTGCTGGCGGTTGAGTCGCTTCATGGCGAACGCGACCGGCATGGCGAAGACGAGCGCGATGAACGGCATGTATCCCCAGGACTGGCCGAACTCCGCCTCCTCGAACAGCAGCATCTTGGTCGCGTAGAGCGCCACGAACCCCGCGATCGCCGTGCGCTGCAGTGACCGCAGCAGGTTGACGAAGCCGAGCCTGAGCAGCATGGGATGGTCCACGAAGTCGCGCACGTACTGCCGCGGCGTCAGGCGGGCGCGCGGCTTCACGGGGTCGAGCCGTTTCTCCTTCAGCACGAAGGCGGCGAGCATCACGAATGTCAGCATCACCCCCGCCGCCATGAAGTACAGCGGCAGGCCATAGAGCTCTTCGCCGTGGGTCCCGCGGTACCAGGTGACGAGCGGCATGCCGATGAAGAGCACCGCGATCCAGCCAAGCTGAGCCCCGACCAGATTCACGCCCGCGACGAAGTTCCGCTGGGACGGCGGCACCATCTCGGCGAGCAGCGGGTGATAGGCGCCGAAGATGACGTCCACGAAGAACTGCATCACGATGATGAGCGCGACCACCACCCAGAGCGTCGTCGCGAAGGGCATCGCGATCTCGGTCGCCGCGACGATCGGCGCCGCGATGATGAAGTAGAAAGCGCGGCGCCCCACCCTCGTCCAGGTGCGGTCCGCCAGCACGCCGACGATGGGCTGCGCGATGAACCCGAAGACCGGGTTGATGGCGAGGATCACGCCGATGAAGAACGCGTTCTCGGTGAACAGGTACAGCGTCAGCGGCAGCAGGTTCACGCTGAGCGCCTCGGCGAAGTGCACACCGAACAGGACGCAACTCATCACGAACACGGTGCGCGGCTTCGCACGCACGCTCGTGGGAGCCGGATTCAGCTCGATCCGCTTCCCGGGGGAGGTTTCGGGAATGGGTGCTCGCCTTCCATGGACCAGACGACGCCGCGAGAGTATGCGACTGGCGGCCTCCGGTCCATGCAGGCGCCGCATGGCCGGTCCGGAGCGGGGGTTGCCGGTGCTAGTATCGGTCGGCAACGCCTGACAGGAGGGCGGCGACATGCCACTACCTCAAGACATCACTCCGTTCGACGAGAACCTGACCGACACCGTGGTCGCGGCCTCCGACGACGACTGGATCGAGACCGATCCGGGCAAGGCCTGGATCAGGGTGCTCTGGACGCAGGGCGAGACCGGTCGTCACGCCGGCATCTACCGCTGGAAGAAGGGCTACGCGGCGGCGTCCCACAAGCACATCGGGGCGGTGTACGTCTACGTCATCAGCGGCAGCCTGCAGGTGCGGGACAACGTGCTGGAGGCCGGCGACTTCCTGTTCGAGCCGAACGGCATGATCCACCACAAGACCGAGGCGCTCGAGGACGTCGACTACCTCATGCTCGCCGACGGCCCGGTGATCGGGTTCGACGAGAACGGCTTTACCGGCTACTTCGGCTGGGAAGAACTCAAGCGCATGCAGGCCGCGGCGGCCACGCCGGCGGTGGACCGGGACGCCGCGGGATAACGGCGGCATCCGGCGCCGCGCAGGCCCGCGCGTACCGCGGCATGGCGTCGCTTCCAGGCGCTTTCCCGGTGCTACAATCGGGCGGCAACGCCTGACAGGAGGAGGCAAATGCCACTACCGCAAGACATCACTCCGTTTGACGAGAACCTCAGCGACACCGTGGTCGCAGCCTCGGACGACGACTGGCTCGAAACCGAGCCGGGCATGGCCTGGGTGAGGCTGCTCTGGTCGCAGGGCGAAACCGGCCGCCACGCCGGCATCTACCGCTGGAAGAAGGGCTACGCGGCCCCGTCCCACAAGCACATCGGGGCGGTGTACGTGTACGTCATCAGCGGCACGCTGCAGGTGCGCGACAACGTTCTCGAGGCCGGCGACTTCCTCTTCGAGCCGAACGGCATGATCCACCACAAGACCGAGGCGCTCGAGGACGTCGACTACCTCATGCTCGCCGACGGTCCGGTGATCTTCTTCGACGAGGACAACTTCACCGGCTACTTCGGCTGGGAGGAACTGCGTCGCCTGCAGGCCGGCGCGGCACCGCCGGCAGCGGCACAGCACGCCGCGGGATAACCGCCGTCGCCTGCTGACTGCCCTTGGGTGGTCCGCCAGGGATTGGGCGGACCGCACCGAGGGCCCGGCCGGAGCCCGCAGCGGTGTTCGGCCGTCTCCATCGGCGCTCGCCATGGCGAGTGGAGGATCTTTTCTGTTCGCGCTGGCGCTCCCGTCCCCAGGTTGCCGGACCGATGTGTTGCTTCCCCATACGACATGATACGGGCAGTATGGGTTCATGAAGACGACGATCGACATTCAAGACGAACTGCTGGAACGCGCCAAACGCCGCGCCAGTGAGACGGGGAGTTCACTTCGCGCCGTAGTGGAGGATGGCCTGCGCGCGGTGCTGGCCTCGCCCCCGGTCGAAAACCGCTACACGTTGCCGGACCTGAGGGTAGGCGACCCCAACGACCCCGACCCGCTGGAGCAGTATTCCTGGCCCGAGTTACGCGAACTGATCTACGGTGATCGGGGCACGGGGTGATCGCAGTCGACACCAACGTCCTGGTTTATGCGCATAGAGGCGAGTCACACATCGGGGAGGAGGCTTACGCGACGCTGACGGGCCTTGCCGAGGGCGATACGGCATGGGCCATCCCCTGGCCCTGCTGCTACGAGTTCTTGAGCGTGGTGACGAACCGCCGAGTCTGGAAGGACAGGGCCACCTCCTCCGCTCGGGCGTGGGACCAGTTCGTGGCATGGACCCGGTCTCCAACCCACCGCATGATCGGCGAAACGGATGGCTTCGCAGAGATTCTCGGACGATTCGTGCAACGGCCCCACGTCGTCGGTGGAGTCGTGCACGACGCCCGCATCGCGGCGATCTGCGTCGCCCACGGCGTGGAAGCGCTCCTGACGCGCGGTCGCGACTTCTCGCTGTTTCCCGAACTGCGCACGCGAAACCCCTTCGGTGCCGTGCACTGACCAATTCCAGGCGGTTCAACCGCTCCGCAGCCGGTGCTCCAGCACCATCTCCTCCGTCAGCGCCGTCCCGAAGCCCGGTTCCGTCGGCGCCAGACAGTCGCCGTTCTCGATGACGGGCGTCATGGCGTCGAGGATGGGGGAGCCGGCGGCGAAACTCTCGGCC
This sequence comes from Gammaproteobacteria bacterium, assembly GCA_009840715.1. Lineage (GTDB taxonomy): Bacteria > Pseudomonadota > Gammaproteobacteria > Pseudomonadales > Azotimanducaceae > VXNE01. The sequence continues at coordinate 6,585 of VXNE01000327.1, read as the reverse complement.
ATCGTGCAGCTCGGCGCCGTCAGGGCGATGGGGAGACCCCACGAACTGCCGCCGCGATGTGGCACCAGTTCGAGCCCGGCGTCCTCGACGAGCTTGGCGATGCGCCGCGCCGCGGTGAGCCCGCCGCACCAGGTGATGTCCGGCTGCAGCACTTCCGCGGAACCCACGCGCACCAGCACCTCGAAGCCGTGCTCCGTGTATTCGTGCTCCCCGCACGCCACCTTCGTCCAGCCCGGTCCACCCCCACCGATCCGCTGTACCAGCTCCGCATAACCGAACACGTCGTCCGGCGAGAGCAGTTCTTCCATCCAGTAGAGCCTCGCGGGCCGCAGCCGCTCCGCGACGCCGACCGCCCAGTCCACGGTCCCGCGGCGTGACACGCTGTCGGTCATCAGGTTGCCGTCGGGTCCGAGCGCCTCGCGGGCGGCAAGGACGTGGTCGATGGCGGCCTGCGTCTCGGCGGCGGGGGTCTCCGGTGCGATGGGCAACCCCACCTTGAAGTTCCGCACGCCCGCGCGTTTGCCCGCCGCGATGTCGCCACCCGTCTGGTAGATCGGGATCCGTGCGCGCGCCTCGCCGCCGAGCATCGCGTGCACCGGCTTGCCGGCATACTTCCCGGCGATGTCCCACAGCGCGTTGTCGACCGCGGAGAGCGCCATCGGGAACAGGCCGCGCCGGCCGTAGAACAGCCCGGAGGTGTACATCTGGTCCCAGAGCCGTTCGACCCCGCGCGGGTCGGCGCCCACGACCAGGTGCCGGAGGTGACCGTGGATGATCTCGACGGCAGCGCCTCCCCCGGCGCCCATGCCGAAGCCCACAATGCCCTGGTTCGTTTTGACCACCGCGATGATCGCAGACGGCAACTGCTCGAACGGGCCGCCGTAGTACCAGCGGCGCAGGTCCTCGTCGGATGAGAACGTCGGCGCATCAAACAGCCCTACCGAGCGCTCATTGATGTACACGGGATAGGCGTCGACGGTGGTGACGACGAGCCGGCCCGAGCTATCTCCTTGAAGTTCCGCACTGCCGGCCGCAACCGGATCCTGCCCGGCGGCGCCGGCGGGCGCGGCGGCGGCCAGCGTCGCCCACGACGCCGCGCCGGCCAGGAACTCCCTGCGGCTGGCCCCGACATGGCCGCGCTGTCCCAATTGCGTCATACCCAAAGTCCCCCTCGTCCGTTAACGCTCGTCTGTTCTATGGTTCGCGCCAGATGGGCGACGACCAGCCCCGGTTCCGGACGGTCAGCGGCACATCGTCGAGCGGCGGGACGTCGGCGCCGTTCGCTTCCCTGTAGGGGAAACGCTCCACGGCGGCTGCTTCCGCGGGAGCCCCTTGGGGCGGTGGTCGAACCCCTGCGGCCGAATCGGGAGGCGGCGCTGGCCCGCAGCCAGCCAACCCGACCGCAAGCCCGCACGCGAGCCACCGCAGTCGCCTCATCCCAAGTCCCCCGAAGATCCGGCGTGGTCGAGAGCGGCTTGGTGCGCCCTCCGGCGTAGCGTAACATCCGGCACGATTCGCGAAGGGAGGCAAGTCCATGGGCAACAGACCGCTCGTCCTGATCGCTACCGCCACAGCCGCGCTGGCGGCCGCCGTGGCCACCGCCGAGCCCTCAGCCGGGGAGCGCGAGGGCGGCCCGCGTCAGGGGGCACCCCTCGCAGGCAAAGAACTTCCGCGCACGGCGGACGGCCACCCCGATCTCAGCGGCGTCTACGACGTCGCCACCCTCACCCCCCTCGAACGGCCGGAAATGTTCGGGGACAACCTGTATCTCTCGGCGGAGCAGGCGCAGCAGTTCGAGGCCCAGGCGGCGGCGTTCCGGGCAGCCACCTCGACGCGCAGCGACCCGAACCGCGAAGCGCCGCCCGCGGGCGGCGACGGCTCGCCGGGCGCCGCCGGCAACGTGGGCGGCTATAACACCTTCTGGATCGACAACGGCGACGACACGTTCGCCATCGAGGGCAAGCACCGCACGTCCATCATCCACGATCCGCCGAACGGCAGGCTCCCGCAGTTGACGCCCCGGGGGATGGCGAACCGCGCGATCCTGTTCCGGGCCTTTCGAGAGAACACCGGGCAGGCCTGGTGGCTGGAAGAGCAGATGGAGGTGGGACCCTACGACGACCCGGAAATGCGCCCGCTCGGCGAGCGCTGCCTGCTCGGCTTCGGCTCGACCTCGGGACCGCCGATGCTGCCCGTGCTCTACAACAACGTGAAGCGCATCGTGCAGACGCCGGACCACGTCATGATCCTGAACGAGATGGTCCACGACGCGCGCATCATCCGCATCGGCGGCGAGCATCCGCCGGCCGACGTGCGCAGGTGGATGGGCGACTCCATCGGCCACTGGGAGGGCGACACCCTGGTCGTCGACACGACCAACTTCCGCGACAAGTCAGGGCTCTACCTGTACGGAGCCACCGAGGACCTGCACGTCGTCGAGCGCTTCCGGCGCGTTGACGAGAACACCTTGCACTACAGCTTCACGGTGGAGGACCCGTCGGCCTGGGCAGCGCCCTGGAGCGGCGAGTACCCCTGGCCGGTGGCGGACACGAGCGTCTACGAGTACGCCTGTCATGAAGCCAACTACGCCCTCGGCAACATCATGCGCGGGGCGCGTCTCTTGGAAGCGGACTACGAACAAGCCATCGCAGGAGGAGAGTGACCGATGAGTGAGCCGATTGGAGCCAGCGATCCGCGAATCGACCCACGCCTCAAGGCCATGCTGGCCGCGTTTCCGGACATCGACCAGGGAGACGTCGAAAGCCGCGAAGCGGCCGTGGCGGCGGCGAACACACCCGAGGCCAGGGCCGCCGACGAGGCGCTCGCCGCCATGTTCGAGATGGCGGACAACGAGGAGATCGCGCCCTCGGCCGGGCTGTCGATCGTCACCCACGAAGTGCAGTCGGAGCCGGACGGCAACACGATCAACATCCAGTTCATCCGCCCGGACTCGGGGGAGACCGTACCGTGCGTGTACTACATCCACGGCGGCGGCATGATGATGATGTCGTGCTATCTCGGGAACTACCGCGCCTGGGGCAAGATCATCGCCGCCCAGGGCGTGGCCGTGGCGATGGTGGACTTCCGTAACGCCCTCTCGCCCTCCTCCGTCCCCGAGATCGAGCCGTACCCGGCGGGCCTGAACGACTGCGTGTCCGGGCTCAAGTGGGTGTCGGCCAACGCCGACACGCTCGGCATCGACGCGAGCCGCATCGTGGTGGCCGGCGAGAGCGGCGGGGGCAACCTGACGCTGGCAACCGGGCTCAAGCTGCTCAAGGACGGCGACAGCGGCCTGGCGGCCGGGCTCTATGCGCTATGTCCATACATCGCGGGGGAATGGCCGCTCCCAGAGAACCCTTCGTCCACCGAGAACAACGGCATACTTCTCGACCTGCACAACAACCGCGGGGCCGTGATCTACGGCATCGAGGCGTTCGAGAATCGGGACCCGCTCGCCTGGCCGAGCTTCGCGACCGCCGACGACGTGCGCGGGCTGCCGCCGACAGTCATCAGCGTGAACGAGTGCGATCCCCTGCGCGACGAGGGCATCAACTTCTATCGCCTGCTGATCGCCGAAGGCGTCAAGGCCCAGTGCCGGCAGGTCATGGGGACGATCCACGGGACGGAGATATTCCCCACGAGCTGCCCCGAGATCAGCCGGGAGACGGCGCGCAGCATCGCCGACTTCTGCAAGGGCACGACCATGTGACGGAGCTTCGCCTCTGCCGGCGCGGTACAGCCGCTTGATCGTACGCTTCGGCCTGCACGCGGACGGCCTCGACCCCTCGCCGCGCACCACGACGCTCGGGGAGATACGCCTCGGACCCCGGGGTCTGCTCGAGACACTCGAGACCGACCTCGGGTTGCCGCCAGTGCTCGACCATCCCGCCGCCCAGGTCGCCCGCTATCGTAGCTGCCTGGCCGATGCGAACGACTTCGCCCGCTTCTATCACGCGTCTTTTGAGGTCGACCCTATCGGCGTGTCCCGGCAACTCATGCGCTGGCGGGCGCAGTGGTACGAAGGGGGCTGGGACGGTCGTTCCCACGGGGATCAGCCCCGTCTCGCCGACATGACTGCCGTCGAGGCATTCGCACGAGAGCGCGCCACGCCATGCGTCGGCCAACGACTCGCCGCCGTCGCCGGCGCACTCGAGACCCGGCGGACCCAGATCGAACGCCTCGTCCTGCTAGACGACCCCGCGGACCTGCCTCTCGCCTGGCGCCGCGTGGTCGACGCCATCGGCTTCGCGGTGCATGCCGGCGTGCGCCCCGCGCCCAGCGCCGTCCAGAACTCGGACCTCGCGCGCCTGCAGGCAACGCTCTCGGAGTCGAACGCGACCCAACCCCTGGAAGGAGACGGCTCCGTCCTGGTCCTCCACGCCGAGTCCCGCGACGTCTCGGCGCGGGCACTCGCGGAGTACGTGGGCAGATCCGGGCTCGACGGCCGGGTCCTGATCGCCGAACGGGACGGCATCGTGTTCGACCGTGCGCTCGAGCGTTCCGGCCTGCCCCGTTGCGGCTTCCAGCATCGGTCCCGCTTCCGGCCCGTGTCGCAGGTGCCGGCCCTGGCACTGGCTCTCCTCTGGCAGCCGGTGGACCCGCGCGTCCTCCTGCAATTCCTGCTCCACCCCGTCGCCCCGTTGCCATGGCGGGTGCGCAGGCCCCTCGCGGCGGCCGTGGCCGAACGACCGGGTATCGGGGGGCCTGACTGGCAGGCGGCCATGACACACATCGAGCAGACGGAAGCGGAGCGTGGCGAGGCGTCCCGCACGCCCGCCGACGAGATTCGCTATTGGCTGGCAGCGCCCCGTTTCGCCCAGGACACCGGTGCGCCCATCGACGCGATCGCGGCCCGCACGAAGCGTTGCGCCCTCTGGCTGGAGCGGCGCCGGGCGGTCGTCGGCCCACTCGACGAGCGCCTCTACACCGCCGCCATCTCCCAGTGCATGGCCCTTGCCGACGCCCTCGACCGCTTGTCCGCCGACGGCCACGCCCGCGTGCCGAAACCCGAACTCGACCGCCTCATCGACGAGGCCGCGACCGCCCAACCGGATGCCTCCGCATTCGCCCAGGCCGGACACCTGGGCGCTACCACGCACCCGGCCACCGTGGTCGATCCCGTCGACGAGGTGCTGTGGTGGGACCTCGCGCCGCAGCCCTCCGAGCCGGCCCTGCCGTGGTCGTCGAGCGAACTCGCCGCCCTGGCCTCGGCGGGCGTGAACCTCCCCCCTCCTGCCGAGCGGCTGCGGCGACGCCGGCAGGACTGGCTGCGGCCGCTGCTCAATTGCCGCCGGCGGCTCGTCCTTGTCGTGCACCGGTCCGAGCGTGGACGCCACCCCCTTCTTGGGGAGATCGAACACCGTTGCCCCGGCTTCCGTGAACTGGACCTCGACGGGACACTCCTGCGGGACGGCGTCGACGCGTTGCCACAGCTCGGCGTGCACACCCCCGCGCTGCCCGTACGCCCACCGCGGCCGCCACAGCGGTGGTGGTCCCTGCCACCGCACGTCGCGCTGCCGGCGCGTCCGGTGGAGTCCTACACGTCCCTGTCCAAGCTGTATGACTATCCGCACGAGTGGGTCCTGCGCTACCTCGCCGACCTGCGCCCGGGGCGTGCGGCAAACATCCACGACCGCGGGTTGCTGTACGGCAACCTCGCGCACCGGCTGTTCGAACGTTTCTTCGACGTACACCCGGGGCGGTCCCAGTGGGGCGGCCTTTCTGAAACCGATCTCCGCGACTGGCTCGACAGCAACCTCGCAAGATTGTTCGAGTCCGAGGGCGCCGTGCTGCTACAGCGCGGCCGCGGAGGCGATCGCCAATACGTCGCCAACCGCATCGAGCAGGCCCTCGCGGGACTCCTCCGGCACCTGCACGGCGCCGCCATCGAACGCGTCCGGTCCGAGGTACCCCAGGAAGCGCGGCACCCCGCCTTCGAACTCCGGGGCACCATCGACCTGCTGCTGACCGACGCGGACGAACGCCGCGTCGTGGTGGACGTGAAATGGGGCAGCGAACCGTACCGGGAGCGCGAGATGCAGGCGGGCCGGCACCTGCAGCTCGCGACCTATGCGTGGTTGCAGCGTAGCGCCGAGGGACGCGACGACTGGCCCTATCCGGCCTACTACATCGTCACGACAGGCAACGTCGTCGCGCCGGATCGGTCGGTGTTTCCGAATGCCGTGGTGGCGCCGCCGGAGACGGGGGAGTCCGTCGCAGAGCTCTGGCAGCGTGCCGAGGTCACGCACGGCTGGCGGCGCGCACAGCTCGACCGCGGGCTCGTTGAGGTCCCCGCCGATGGCACCGAGCCGGACGAGCGGTCCCGACCCCCGCAGGACGGCCTCGGAACCCCCGAGGGACCCGACCGTTTCGACGATTTCCGGCTGCTGACCGGCATCGACCCCGCGCAGTGACCGACTTCTCCCACGTGACGTTCGTGAGCGCCGGCGCCGGCAGCGGCAAGACCTGGCGCCTCACGGAGGAACTCGAACACCTGCTCGTCGAAGACGGCGTCGACCCGGCGCGCATCATCGGCACGACGTTCACCGTCAAGGCCGCGGCCGAACTGCGCGACCGCGTGCGGGA
>VXNE01000341.1 GCA_009840715.1 Gammaproteobacteria bacterium | reverse complement strand
GCCGAGGTGGTGAAATTGGTAGACACGCTAGCTTCAGGTGCTAGTGGGGGTAACCCCGTGGAGGTTCAAGTCCTCTCCTCGGCACCATTTCCCGTCCGGACCATCTGTCGGACACGCTAGCCGGTCTGACCGGCCGAACCCGGCACGCCCGTCACGGGATCGGCAGGTAACCCCGCTCGACGCCTTTCGTGAAAATCGACACCGCGTTGTGCCGGTGGAGGCTCTCGTGGTGCTCGACGCGCACCCAGAAGTCGACCAGGCGCGGGTCGTTGCCGAGCGCCGTCTTCAGCCGTCGCCCCGCGTCCTCGCAGAACATCAGGTTGGAGGCGTTGAGGCGCGCGAACTCCTGTTCGTCCTCGCGTTTCACGGCGGTCTGAACGGGCGTCTGGAGCGCCTCCTCGACGAGGTCGACCACGTCGGTGATGGGGAAGTCCGGCAGGGAGTCCTCGAGCTTCACCAGTACCTTGGCGATGCTGCGCTGGCTGTGCGGCGTCGCGGCGATGCCTTCCTCCGTCCCCAGCCAGGACTCGACGTCCGCCACCGCAACTTCCCGCCGATGGCCGAAGTCCTGCTTGAAGTTCTGCTGGATGAGCTGCCGCGCCAACGCGGCCGAGCACGGGCAGGTGCTGGAGTAGAAGACGCCGACCGCGAGTTCGAGGTGCATCTCGCCGTTGATGAACGTTCCCTTGATGGACACGGGGTACGCGTTCCAGCCGGAGTTCTCGCTGACGAGCGCCTTGCGGCGCAGGTAGTAGTCGAAGTCGAACTGCACGAATGCCCGCCCGGAGAGGCCGCGGTGTGACTGAAGCAGGGAGGCGAGCAGCAGCTTGAGACCGGCGACGCTCAGCGGGCGGGTGTCGGAATGCTCGTCGAGAATGAGGTACAGGCGTGACATGTGGATGCCCTTCGCCTGGGTGTCCGCGAGGTCGACGTAGATCTGCACCTGCGACTGCACTTCGCGCACGGTCCCGCCGTCGCGGATCTTGAGCGGCTGGTGGACATCGCTCATGCCCACCCAGTCGAGCGTGCCTTCCGGATCGCGCAGCTCGCGGCTCGCGATGTCCGGCATGTCGCTCACCAGCGCCAGGCCGGGTTTCGTCAACGCTGCTCTTTCCACCTTGTTCTTCGCTCCCGACTTCCAGTTCCCCGCCTCACCGCGCGACGCGGGCAACCGAGAGGATTCTATCGGAAATCCCGGGACGGCCACCAACGGCGCGGGCCCTTCACTTCAGCGAGTCGCGCTCCTCCTCCGTCAGCGTGCGCGCCTCCTCCTCGAGCAACACGGGAACCCCGTCCTGGACCGGGTAGGCCAAGCCGGCCTGCGCCGACCACAATTCCCGCCCCTCGCGCCGGTAGACGAGGGGGCCCCGGCTCACCGGACACACCAGGATCTCGAGCAGCCGCGAATCGATCACGACGCGCCGCCCCCGACGGTGTCCTCGTCGAAGGGATGCCGGACCACGATCGTCTCGCTCCGCTCCGGCCCGGTCGAGATCAGGTCCACCGGGACGCCCACCGCCTCCGCGACGCACTGCACGTAGGCCCGCGCGTTCGCGGGCAGGGCGTCCAGGTCCCGCACCCCGGACGTCGACCCGCGCCATCCAGGCAGCGTCTCGTAGACCGGGACGACATCCTTGTAGGACTCCCCGTCGAAACGGGGACCCACGGCCGCGCCGTCCCGGGTCCGGTACTCGACGCAGACGCGGATCTCCGGCAGCCCGTCGAGCACGTCGAGCTTGGTCAGGCAGAGTCCCGACAGGCTGTTGATCTGCACCGCCTGGCGCGTCGCGACCGCGTCGAACCATCCGCTGCGGCGGGCGCGCCCCGTGGTCGCTCCGAACTCGGCCCCGCGGGTAGACAGCCGCTCGCCCGTGTCGTCGAAAAGCTCTGTCGGGAAGGGTCCCGAGCCGACGCGCGTCGCGTACGCCTTGGTGCTGCCAAGCACGTAGTCCAGGTAGCGCGGCCCGAAACCGCTCCCGGTCGCCGCGCCCCCCGCCGTCGTGCTCGAAGACGTCACGTAGGGGTAGGTGCCGAGATCCACGTCCAGGAGCGCGCCCTGGGCGCCTTCGAACAGGATGTTCTCCCCGGCCTCGCGCAGCTCGTGCAGCAACGGACCCGTGTCGTCCATCATCGCCAGCAGCGCTTCGGACAACTCCGCGACGTCCTCCAGCGTGCGCCCGGGATCGAGCGCCGGCGCCTCGTAGTACTTCTCGAGCATGAAGTTGTAGTAGTCCATGACCTCGGACAGCTTCGCCGCGAACCCCTGCCAGCCCGACAGGTCGACCAGGCGCACGGCGCGGCGCGCGACCTTGTCCTCGTACGCCGGGCCGATGCCGCGTCCGGTCGTGCCGATCTTGCGGTTGCCGAGCGACCGTTCGCGAGCGTCGTCCATCGCGACGTGGTACGGCAGGATCAGCGGGCAGGAGGGCGAGATGCGGAGCCGTTCGCGCACCGCGATGCCGCTCCCTTCGAGCCGCGCGATCTCCTCCAGCAGGGCGTCTGGCGCGACGACCACGCCGTTGCCGATGAGGCATTGGACGTGCGGTCGCAGGACCCCGGACGGCACCAGGTGCAGCACCGTCTTCTTGCCGTCAACGACGATCGTGTGTCCGGCGTTGTGTCCGCCCTGGTAGCGGGCTACCGCAGCCGCCCGGTCCGCCAGGAAGTCGACGACCTTGCCCTTGCCCTCGTCACCCCACTGCGTGCCGAGCACGACGACGTTGCGGCCCAATGTTCCGTCCCTGTCGGTGAGGCAGGCGCGAACCTGCCGGAAAGTACTGCTCCCGCGAACAGCCCCTGGAGGTGGCTAACGCGCGCCTTCGCCGCTCTTCAGGTACTTGAAGAACTCGCTGTTCGGATCGAGGATCAGCATGTCGCCCTTCTCCCGAAACACGTTCGAGTAGGCGTTGATGCTGCGGTAGAACTCGTAGAACTCGGGATCCGCCCCGTAGGCGCCGGCGTAGATGTTCGCCGCCCTCGCGTCGCCGTCGCCACGCAGCTGCTCGGCCTCCCGGTAGGCTTCCGCCTCGATGACGACCACCTGGCGTTCCGCGTCGGCCCGGATGCCGAGCTCGAGCTCACGACCCGTCGCCCGGTGCTGCTGGGCCTCGATCTCGCGCTCCGAGTTCATCCGGTCGTACACCGCGCTCGAAACCTCCGGCGGCAGGTCGATCTTCTTCACGCGCACGTCGATGACCTCGACGCCCATCTCCTCAGTCATCTCCGTGTTCAGCTGTTGGGTGAGTTCCGCCATGAGCTCGTCCCGCTGCCCGGAGATGACCTCGTGCATGTCGCGACGGCTGATCTGGTTGCGCAGGCCCTCGTTCACGCGCTGCGACAGCAGGTTTCGGGCCCGGTTCTCGTCCCCGGAACTGGCCGTGTAGTACCGCTCGACATCCCCTACCCGGAACTTGACGAACGAGTCGACGATCAGCGGCTTCTTCTCCAGGGTGAAGTAGCGCTCAGGCCGCGAGTCCAGGGTGAGGATGCGGCCGTCGAACTTCTTGGCCTCTTCGGCGATTGGCAGCTTGAAGTGCAGGCCCGGGTCCAGATCGGCGCGGGTCACGGCCCCGAAACGCAGTACCAGGGCCCGCTCGCGCTGGTCGACGGTGAAAATGCCGTCCATCAACAGCAGGACCACCAGGACCACGACGATACCCATCAGGATGATCCGAAAGCTCATGTCGCGTACCTCGAGACGGTGGGGTGCCGGCGATCCCGCTAGCGGGAATCCCGCCGGCGGGTGGTGTTGAGCCGCTCGCTCAGTGCGTCATCCACCAACTGACGGATGTCATTGGCGCTGTCCGAGCCGCCAAGGCCCGACGATCGCGCGATTCGGTCCAGCGGCAGATAGAGCATGTTGTTCCCGCCCTCGACATCCACCATGACCTTGGTGCTCTGGCTCAGGACGGACTCGATGGCGTCGATATAGAGGCGGTCGCGGGTCACGTCCCTGGCCAGGGCGTACTCCTCGAGCAGCTTGCTGAACCGCTCGGCTTCCCCTTCGGCCCGCGCGACGACCTGGTCGCGGTAGGCGCTGGCCTCCTCGATCTGCCGCTGCGCATCGCCGCGTGCCTTCGGCACGATCTCCTCCGCGTAGGCGTTGGCCTCGTTGACGTATCGCGCCTCGTCCTCCTTGGCCTTCTGCACGTCGTCGAAGGCTTCCTGGACCTGTTGGGGCGGGCCGCTCTCGTCGATGTTCACGGTCGACACCAGGATCCCCGTCTCGTACACGTTGAGGTAGTTCTGCAGCCGCTCCTGCACTTCCGTGCCGAGGGCCGCCCTGCCCTCGGTGATCACGAGGTCCATGGTCGAACTGCCCACCACGTGGCGCAGCGCGCTCTCGGTGGCGTGGTCGATGCTGACGAGGGGGTTCTTCACCTTGACGAGATAGTCGACCGGGTTGTCGATGACGTACTGGACGGTCATGCCGATGTCGACGATGTTCTCGTCCTCGGTCAGCATCAGGGCCTGGTGTTCGTGGTCGTTGACCCGCGTGACGTTGACCCGTTCCACGCGGTCGATGATGGGCGGGTTCCAGTGCAGGCCGGGCAGGACCACCTCATCGCGCACCTCACCGAAGCGGAACACCACGCCGCGCTCCTGCTGGTCGACCTGGTACAGGCCCCAGAAACCGTACCCCAGAGCAAGCACGGCGATCGCGATCCCGAACACGGACAGGTTGATCCCGCCACTGCGCTTCGCGCCGCCGCCACCCCCACGGCCGAAGATCCCGGAAAGCTGCCCCTGCAGCTTCCGCAGCGCCTCGTCGAGGTCAGGCGGACCCTGGTCGCCCCCCGTTCCCCAGGGGTCCTTGTCTTTTCCTCTGCCGGAGTCGTCCCAGGCCATCTCGCGCCGATCTCCCATGTTCAGAACGGCCGATGAATTCTAACACCGGTGCAGGAGTGCGGAGGCGCTAGCCGACGCAGTCCCGGACCGGTGTTAGGGCGGCTTGGGCTGGGGCCTGAGGCGGCGCCCCTAGGGGCGACGGCTCAGGTGGCGCTAACACCCCGATGGAACTGCAGAGGCGTCAGCCGCCGGGGTTCCTGCGGGGTGTTAGGGCGGCTGGGGCTGTGCCTGAGGCGGTGCCCACAGAGCGACGGCTCGGTGGCGCCAACACTGGTCCAGGAGACAGGGGCGTTAGCCCTCGGCATGGCCTTGAATTTACTCTGTAAACCAGAGTACGCTGCAAAAAAAAGCTACCAACCCGTGCAAGGAACCAGCAGAACCATGACCGAAACAGCTTCCATTGGGGACGACATTGCCTACGTCCGCGCGGCTGCCGAGCGCTCGCAACCGCCTCACGTCCCAGCGATCTACCTGATCTGGGCCGCAGTTGCCGTCTCCGGGTTTGCGCTCGTCGATCTGGTCGGACCCGGATCGAGTTTGTTAGGCATCTACTGGACCATCGCGGGACCCGTCGGTTGCGCTCTCACCTGGTGGCTTGCCGCGCGGGCGGGAAGTCACGTGGGTCAGGCCGACCGCCGCACAGGAAAGCGCTGGGCCGGCCACTTCCTGGGTTTCTTCGCCGTGGGCGTGCTCGGCATGGGCCTCGTCGCATCGGGCCAACTTGACTGGTCAGGGGTGAGCTCGTTGTGGATCCTGATCCTCGCGTTGACCTACTTCCTCGCCGGGTTGCACCTGGAGCGCCGACTGATGCCCGTCGGCATCGTTCTGGCCGTCGGCTACGTGTTCACGCTCTACCTGCCGGAATACGGCTTCACGACAGCGGGCGTGATGGTCGGCATGGCGTTCGTGGCGCAGGCATGGCTCGGGTCGCGGGCGAAACGTGCAACGGACTGACCCGGAGGTCGATGGCCTGGAAGGACTGGGCACACTGCGCGGGTTGCTCGAACACCGCGTCCGGCTCGCCGTCTGCGTACTACTCTCGGAACATGATGCAATGTCGTTTAGTCGGCTCAAGCAGGTGTTGGAAGAAACCGACGGCAGTCTCGGAACGCACCTGCGCAAGCTGGAAGATGGCGGCTACCTCGCGGTCGAGAAGAGCTTCCGTGACCGGCGGCCGGTGACCTGGTACGAGTTGACTGATAAAGGCCGATCGAGTCTCAGGAAGCATGTCGCGCATCTGGCGCGGTTGATCGAACGGGTGGAATAGCTCGAGACGTGATTCACTGACCGGCGTGGTCAGCGGCGCGACACGCTAGCCGACGCGGTTTTATCGGGATGAGATAGCGGCTTGGGCCGGAGCCCCTGGGCCCGGACCAGGTTTACGCAGGACTCCCTTCCCGCAACTCCACGCCCTCAGCGCGCAACCGTGCGGCCTCCTCCCGGTCCAGCCGCACGCACAGCACCAGCCGACCGTCCTCGGCGGAGGTCTCCGAAAGCACGGCACCGCGTTCGTACAGGCGCGCCCGGACTCTCCCGGCGGACGGGTCGAGCAGCACCGTGAGCGGCCTGGCAACGACGCCCACGGCGCCGCCGATCATGTCGCGCAGCTCATTCAGACCGTCTCCGCGTACGGCGCTGACGGCAACGCGCGGCGCCTCCCCCGGTTCGAGCGCCGGCGGATCGCCCGCGTCGACCTTGTTGAGCACTTCCACGGTCGGCACGCCGGAGGCGCCGATCCGTTCGAGCACGTCCCGCACTTCCGTACGCAGGTCGTCGACGTCGGGCGCGGTCGCATCCATCACGTGCAGCAGGAGGTCGGCCTGCCGCACCTGTTCGAGGGTCGCCCGAAACGCTTCCACGAGGCTTACCGGCAGGTCCCGGATGAAGCCGACCGTGTCGGCCAGCACGACGTGTCCCGCCCCTTCGATTTCGACCCGGCGCATCAGCGGATCGAGCGTGGCGAACAGGCGGTCCGCCACGAGGGCGCCCGAGCCGTCGCCATCCGACCGCGTGAGCGCGTTGAACAGGGTCGACTTGCCCGCGTTGGTGTAGCCCACCAGGGCGACGGTGGGCACGCCCGTGCGCTGACGGCGGCGGCGGCTCCGCTCGCGTTGCCCGTGGACGGACTGCAGGCGTTCCTGCACGCTCCGAATGCGCATACGCAACATCCGGGCGTCGAGTTCGATCTGCTTTTCGCCCGCGCCGCGCATCGCCAGGCCGCCCCGCTGCCGGTCCAGGTGGGTCCAGCCGCGCACCAGCCGTGTGCGGGCATGGGTGAGTTGGGCGAGTTCCACCTGCAACTGGCCCTCCCGCGTCCGGGCGCGGTCCGCGAAGATGTGGAGGATCAGCTCCGTCCGCGTCATCACGCGGCAGCCCAGCCGCTCCTCGAGGTTGCGTTGCTGACCCGCCGTCAGTTCGTGGTTGACGACCAGCAGGTCGGCGTTCTCCGCAGCCAGCGCCGACGCCAGCTCGTCCACCTTGCCGGCCCCGGCGAACCACCGGGGATGCGGCCGTGGACGCGCGCCCGCCACGAGCCTCGCCGGCCGGATCTCGGCGGACTCCACGAGGTGGCGGAACTCGTCGTCGACCGCGGCGCGGGAGGGTCTCGGCCCCGATGTGCCGGCGGCGGCCACACACGCGGCCGCTGGTGCTTGCCGGCCGCGCCCGTCGCCGAGCCGCAGGCTCAGCAGCACCGCGCGGCGGCCGGGTTCCGGGCGATCAAAGAACATGGCGCGTCGCCTCCATCGAACTTCCCGTCACGCGTGGCCGGCGGCGCGCCGCCGCCGGGGGGGGGGCCGGGGTAGGCTTCTCCCACCGGGGCTCTCTTGGGAGAAGCGGGCCCCGCGCGCGGGGCGTGCTTTGGGGGGGGAAGCCCCTCGCGCTCCCCGGCTGAAGGCTCTCTCTTGCGAGGGGCAAGCCCCTCGCGCTCCCCGGCTGAGGGCTCTGGCAACCGTACGTTGCGCGACGGCACGACGGTGGAGATGGCGTGCTTGTAGACCATCTGGCTGACCGAGTTGCGCAGCACGACCACGAACTGGTCGAACGACTCGATCTGGCCCTGCAGCTTGATGCCGTTGACGAGGTACACGGACACGGGGATGCGTTCCTTGCGCAGCGTGTTGAGATAGGGATCCTGCAACGAGTGCCCTTTCGGCATGGCGGTCTCCTGGCGGCGGGGCGGGCGCTCCGCGACGGGGGCACGCATAGTGCCACCTCCGCGAGCGATTTCAAGCGCTTTGCGGGACCCGCCGCAGTATCCCGTCCGCGATGTCCGTGACGGTGCCCTCCGCCCAGACCAGGCCGGGCCAGGCGCGCAGCCAGGTCATCTGGCGCCGGACCAGTTGGCGGGTGGCCGAGAGGGCGGCCTCTCGCATCGCCTCGAAGTCCGTCTCGCCATCGAGGTGTCGCCACATCTGCCGATACCCAACCGCACGCATCGCCGGCTTCCCGAGGTCGAGCCCGGGCATCGCCCGGAGCCTGCTCACCTCTTCCACGAAGCCACGTTCGAGCATCGCGTCGAAACGGCGCTCCACCCGATCCGCAAGCACTTCACGCGGCGCCCCGACGCCTGCACAGACCATATCGCAGCCGAGGCGGGATTCCACAGGGACCCCCGCCGACGTCGACCACCACTCCGAGATGGGACGACCGGTCAGACGGAACACCTCCAGGGCACGCTGGATGCGCTGTGGGTCGCTCGGCCGGATCCGCGCGGCGGCGACGGGATCGACTGCCCGCAGTTCCGCGTGCAGCGCGCCCCAGCCGGTCTCCCGGGCGCGTGCGGAGAGTTCGGTGCGCGTGGCGTCGTCCGCGGCCGGCAGCTCGGACAGGCCGTCGCGAAAGGCCTTGAAGTACAGCATCGTCCCGCCCACCAGGACCGGCAGCCGGCCCCGCGCGAAGGCATCGCGGACCGCCTGGTCCGCCTCCTCCAGGAAGTCCGATGCCGAGAACGCATCCACCGGATCGCGTACGTCGACTAGCGCGTGGGGATGACGCGCCAGCGTCTCCGCGTCGGGCTTCGCCGTGCCGATGTCCATGTGCCGGTAGACCATCGCCGAGTCGACGCTCACGAGCGCAACGTCGGTCCGCTCCGCCAGCGAGAGCGCCACGTCCGTCTTGCCGGCCGCGGTGGGTCCCATGAGGCACAGCGCGATGCGCGGCCGATCCGCCAGTGCAGGGGGCCGCGAAGGCACAGCTACCTCCCGCGCATGAAGAGGCGATCGAACTCCGCCAGGCTCTGGACCAGGAACGTGGGCCGCCCGTGGTTGCACTGGCCGCCGTTCGGCGTCGTCTCCATCTCCCTCAGGAGCGCGTTCATCTCCGGCACGGTCATCGCCCGGTTGGCCCGCACGGAACCGTGACAGGCCATGCTCGCGAGGAGTTCCTCCGAACGGGCGCGAATGGCATCGCTGCTCCCGAACTCCGCGAATTCGGCGAGGAGGTCACGGGCCAGGCCTTCCGCGTCCGCGTTGGCCAGCAGCGACGGCACCTGCCGGACGACGAGGCTCCGGGGTCCGCGGCGTTCCACGACGAGGCCCAGCGTCTCGAGGGCGTCGGCGTGCGCTTCCGCGAGATCGGCTTCGCGGGGCGTGACGTCGAAGGACACCGGCACGAGGAGCCGTTGCGCGACCATGGCGCCGGCCTGGTAGTCCGCCTTCAGCTTCTCGTAGGTGATGCGCTCGTGGGCGGCGTGCATGTCGACGACGACGAGGCCCTCCCGGTTCTGGCTCAGCACGTAGGCGCCGTGCAGTTGCGCGAGCGCGTAGCCGAGCGGCGGTGCGTCGCCTTCCTCCACCTCGGACGCCGGAGGCTGCTGGTCGCGTTGCGGAGCTCCGTCGCGGCGCTCCGCCGCGATCAGTTCGGCGAGGCTCATGGACGTCTGCATCGCGGGCTGTTCACGCCCGGGCCCCGTGCCATAGTGCACGGGCGGCGGCTCCGCGCCCGGCCGCGTCTCCCGCAGCAGCCGGTTCAGCGACGCGAAGACGAAGTCGTGCACGCGCCTGGAGTCCCGGAAGCGGATCTCGTGCTTGGTCGGGTGCACGTTGACGTCGATGCCGGCCGGGTCGAGTTCGAGGAACAGGACGAACACGGGGTGGCGTCCGTGGAACAGCACGTCGCGGTAGGCCTGCCGCACCGCGTGCCCGACCAGCCTGTCCTTCACCGCGCGTCCGTTGACGAAGAAGAACTGTCCCGTGGCCTGGGCGCGCGAGTAGGTCGGTAGGCCCACCCAGCCGTGCAGTCGCGCATCCCCCGCGCCGCTTGCCTCCACTGGAACGGCCTGGGCCAGGAACTCGTCCCCCATGACCTTGGCAACCCGCGCCCCCGCGTCCGGCGTCCCGGGTAGCCGCTCGATCACCCGGGCGCCGTGCTTCAGTTCGAACGCCACCGCGGGGTGGGCGAGGGCCAGCCGGCGCACGACATCGCTGACGTGGCCCGCTTCCGTGCGGTCGCTCTTCAAGAACTTGCGCCGCACCGGCGTGTTGTAGAAGAGGTCGGATACCTCCACCGTCGCGCCCGGCGGGTGGGGCGCCGGCCCGTGCCGGACCTCCTCGCCACCCGCCACGACCATCGAGGAACCCGCGTCCGCACCCGTGGAAGCCGTGATCGCGAGCCGCGCCACCGACGCGATGCTCGCGAGCGCCTCGCCCCGAAACCCCATCGTGGCGACGCGCTCGAGGTCCTGGGCGTCCGTGATCTTGCTCGTCGCGAACCGGCACACCGCGAGGGGCAGGTCCTCCGCCGACATGCCGTGACCGTCGTCCTGTACGATGATCCGCTTGACACCGCCCTGCTCGATCGCCACCCGGATCGAACGCGCGCCGGCATCGAGACTGTTTTCGACCAGCTCCTTCACGATCGACGCCGGCCGCTCCACCACCTCCCCGGCGGCGATCTGGTTGGCGACGAACGCCGACAGCCGGTGGATCCGGGCCATCGTCAACTGCCGGAAGAGGCCGGGATCAGGAGCACCTGACCGACCCGGATGCGGTCTCCCGTGAGGCCATTGAAGCTGCGCAGCGTCGCCGTGGACACGCGATACCGCTCCGCGATCTCGGATAGCGTGTCGCCGCGCACGATGACGTGGCGCATCCCGCTGTGCTCCATGGTGGCGATCCGCGCGTCCGGGGGCGGGTTGCGCAGCAGATAGCCCCGGATGCCGTCGGCGATCGCCCGCGCCACTTTCTCCTGGTGGCTCGCCGTCGCGAGCAGCTTCGCCTCCTCCGGATTCGACATGTAGCCGGTCTCGACGAGGATCGATGGCACGTCAGGGGACTTCAGCACGACGAACCCCGCCTGTTCGACGCGGCGCTTGTGCATGCGGGTCACGCCGGCGAGAGATCCCATCACCGACTCACCGGCGGTGAGACTCGCGCGCAGCGTCCCGTCCATGGACAGGTCCAGGAGCACCGACCGCACCTGCTCGTCCTTGTCCTCGAGCGACACAGGGCCGACGCCGCCGATGAGGTCCGAGCGGTTCTCCCGGTCGGCGAGCCACCGCGCGGTCTCCGACGACGCCCCCCGTTGGGAGAGCGCATACACCGATGCGCCCCGCACGCGGGGGCTCCTGAACGCATCGGCATGGACCGACACCAGGAGGTCCGCCCGATGCTCGCGGGCGATAGCGGTCCGTCTTCGGAGGCTCACGTAGTAGTCGCCGTCACGCACCAGGACGGCGCGGAATCCGTCCGCGCGGTCGATGTGGTTCTTGAGACGCCGCGCGATCGAGAGCACCACGTCCTTTTCGTAGAAGCCCCCCTTCGCGATGGCGCCCGGATCGTCGCCGCCGTGTCCTGCGTCGATGGCCACGACCACATCCCGAAGGCCTTCCGGCTCGTCCCGGCGGGGGCCCGGCCGCGCGGGCTCCGGCAGGAAGAGGTCCACGACGAGGCGGTGGCCGTACGGCGGCACCGGTTGCAGCGTGAAGTGCTTCGGGGTCACCGCGCGGGAAACGTCGAGCACGACCCGGTACGTGCCGCGCGCCCTCGGCGCGCGCCGGGCCCCCACGATCACGGGACCCGTTGACCGCGGTGTGGCGAAGCCCCGCCCCACCCTCGTCTGTCGAACGTCGGCGCCCCCCCCCCCCGGGCCCCCC
>VXNE01000318.1 GCA_009840715.1 Gammaproteobacteria bacterium | reverse complement strand
CGTGGGCGGTGTCGGCGTCATGAACGTCATGCTCGTCAATGTCGCGGAACGGACACGGGAGATCGGAATCTGCAAGGCCCTCGGCGCCACGAGCGGATTCGTCCTTCTGCAGTTCCTGACCGAAGCAACCATCCTGTGCCTTTCTGGCGGGCTGATCGGCCTCCTCGTAGGGACCGGGGTCGCCGCCTTCGTCGCAAGCCTGGTTCCGGACTTCCCCATTCCGACGCCACCGCCCGGAGCAGCCGCGCTCGCGGTCGGGTTCGCCGCGATGGTCGGCATCGTGTTCGGCGTGGCCCCTGCCTCCCGCGCGGCCAGCCTCGACCCCATCGAAGCCCTCCGCCACGAGTGACCGGCGGCCAATGCGGACCCCTATGCCATACTCCAAGTCCATGAGCTGGCAATCCGACGTAGACGAACTCGCCCGCCAGACGGCCATGGCGCGGGAGATGGGCGGGGCCGACGGGGTCGCGTTCCAGCACGGTCGCGGCAAACTCACGGTCCGGGAGCGGGTCGACCTGCTGGCGGATGCGGACAGCTTTCACGAAGTGGGCGCGCTCGCCGGTACGGCGAGCTGGGACGGAGACCGCGTCGAGCACCTGAAGCCGTCCAACACCGTGATCGGCACATGCCATGTCGCGGGCCGCAAGGTGGCCTTCTCCGGGGGCGACTTCACGATCCGGGGCGGCGCCGCGGATGCGGCGGTCGGGAACAAGCCGGAGTTCATCGAGAACCTCGCGCTGTCGAGCCGTATCCCCTACGTGCGGCTGCTTGACGCGACCGGGGGCAGCGTGAAGACGTTCGAGAAGATCGGGCGCACCTACCTGCCGGGCAATCCCGCCGGAGCCCTCGGCGTCGAGCTGCTGCAGACGGTACCGGTGGCCGCGGCGGTCCTCGGTTCCGTCGCGGGGCTGCCGGCGGTCCAGGTGTGCCTCAGCCACTTCAACGTCATGGTGCGCGGCACGAGCCACGTGTTCGTGGCCGGTCCCAAGGTGGTCGAGCAGGCGACCGGGCGGAGCATCGCCAAGGAGGACCTCGGCGACGAGCGCGTCCAGCTCAGGAACGGCGTCGTCATGAACGCGGCGTCGACCGAAGCCGACGCCATCGCCCAGGTGCGCCGCTTCCTCTCGTACTTGCCGCAGAGCGTGTACGAACCGCCGCCACGGCAGGACACGGACGATCCACCGGACCGTCGCGAGGATGCCCTCCTCTCCGCCGTGCCCCGCGACCGGCGCCAGATCTTCGAGCCGCGCCGCATCGTAGAGGCCGTGGTGGACCGCGGCAGCTTCTTCGAGATCGGTCCGTACTACGGCCGCGCCCGCGTCACCGGGCTCGCCCGGGTGAACGGCGTCCCGTGCGGCGTAATGGCCAACCATCCGAAGTTCAACGGCGGCTCCATGGATATCGCCGCCGGCGAGAAGACGATCCGGCTCCTGGAACTCTGCGAGACGTTCCACCTGCCGGTGGTCTACTTCGCCGACGAGCCGGGGTTTTCGGTGGGCCCGGCGCAGGAGCAGGCGGGGATCGTGCGCGCAGGGGCACGCGTCGTTGCGGCCCTGCACCAGACGCGGACCCCTTACATCTGCTTCGTGCTGCGGCGCCTGTACGGCGTCGCGGGCGGCCTGCACCTCCGGCGCACCGGCCTCTACCGGCGCTACGCGTGGCCCTCCACCCACGGCGGTTCCATGCATATCGAGGGCGGCACCGCCATCGCCTACAAGCGCGAGATCGAGAACGCGCCCGACCCGGAGGCGAAACGTCGCGAGATCGAGGATCGTCTGCAGGCGATCTCCTCGCCCTTCCGGAACGCCCACGCCTTCGGCATCGAGGAGATCATCGACCCGCGCGACACGCGCCCGCTGCTCGTGGACTTCATCGAGGACGCCTGGAAGGTGGTCCAGACGCAGCTCGGGCCGGTGGCCGGGCTGAGCTACCGGCCGTGACAGACGCATTACCGTTGCACTGGATCGAAGAACGCGTCGTCGACGGCGTAACGTGCCGCGAGTTCGACGTGGTCGCCAACGGCCGGACCGTTCCCGGCGCCTGGTGGCCGGGCGAGCCCGGAAAACCGCTCCTCTGCTTCGGCCATGGGGCCTCCTCGGACCGGCACCAGATCCCGATCCCGTCGATGGCGCGGAGGATGGCGCGCGAACACGGGTTTCACGGGCTCGCCATCGACGGCCCTGTGCACGGACGGCGGCAGCGCGGCCCGGGCGGACGCGCGGCGTTCGAGATCGAGTGGCAGCGGGAAGCGAGCGAAGCCGACATGACGGCGGACTGGCGCGCGGTCCTCGACGCGATCCTCGCGGAAGCCGGAGGCGGACCTGTCGGATACTGGGGCCTGTCCATGGGGACCGTGTACGGACTGCCCCTGGTGAGCGCGGAACCCCGCATGCGCGCCGCCGTACTCGGGCTGATGGGCATCGACGGCCTCACGGGCTTCACCGGACCGCCGGAACTGCGCGCCCGCGTGACCGACGCGGCCACCGGGATCGCCTGCCCGGTCCTCTTCATCCAGCAACTGGACGACGAACTCGTCCCGCGTGATAGCGCCCTGGCCCTGTTCGATACCCTCGCGAGCCAGGACAAACGCCTGCACGCGAACGCCGGCGGACACGTCGAAGTTCCCGTAGAGGAGATCGAAGCGGGGCTCGCCTTCCTGGCCCACTACCTCGAAGGACATGCGCTGCCCCGCCAAGCGGCGTTCGCCGCTCCCCCAACCCCGGCCGAAGGAGACGATGTATGACCCCAGGCGTCCGGAGATTCGTACTGCTCGCGATTGCGCTCGCAGCGTCCTGGTACATCGGCGCGAACGTGTCGCCCACGTGGACGGTCGAGCAGACCACCCTCGACGTCATGACCGCCGACGACGGACGTCTCTACTTCGTGCGCGAAGGGGACCCGGTCTACTTCGAGCCCGTCCCCATGACGGACGCGGTGCTGCACCCGGAGCGGATCGCCAACATCCAGGAAGCCCCGGCGGTCACGGAGGAGTTCGTGGTCGCGGAAGGCGACGAGCGCGCGGAGCCCGTCTACTACCGCCTTCTCGCCAAGCGCCACTGGGGCATCTGGTCGCTGCTGCCGGCAGTCGTGGCGATCCTGCTTTGCTGGCTGAACCGCGAGCCGGTCACGTCGCTGCTCGGCGGCATCGTCTCCGGAGCACTCCTGCTGGGTCAGTACGACCTGACCGGAGACGTACTCATACCTTCGCTTGCAACAACGAGTTCCGCAGGAATTCTCATCCTTTACCTCTGGTTGCTTGGGGGACTCATGGGCATCTGGTCGCGCACCGGGGCCGCCCAGGCGTTCGCCGAGTTCATGACCGTGCGGTTCGTGCGCGGGCCCCGCACGGCGAAGCTGGTCGCGTGGATGCTGGGCGTCATCTTCTTCCAGGGCGGCACCGTGAGCACGGTCCTGGTCGGGACCACCGTGCGCCCCATCGCCGACAAGGAGCGCGTCGCCCACGAGGAACTGGCCTACATCGTCGACTCGACCGCCTCGCCCATCGCCTCGCAGCTCGCCTTCAACGCGTGGCCGGGTTACATCCAGGCGTTCATCTTCGTCTCCGGGGTCGGCTTCCTCGCGACGGAGGCCGACCGGATCGCGTTCTTCTTCCAGAGCGTGCCGTTCTGCTTCTACGCCATCTTCGCCGTCCTCGGCACGTTCCTCCTCAGCATCGAAAAGCCGCTGTTCCTTGGCAAGCAACTCGGCGCGGCGATGGAGCGTTCACGCACGACGGGCAAGCTCGACGCCGACGACGCCGACCCGCTGGCCGCGCCTGAACTGCAGGGCAGCAACACGCCCGAGGGCTACAAGCCCCACGTGCTGGAGTTCTTCGTCCCGCTCGGCACGCTGATCGGCATCGCCGTCGGCACGTTCATCATCAGCGGCACGCCCAACGTGCACTGGGCCTTCGGCGCGGCGTTCGTCATCGCCGGCGGCACCGCACTCGCCAAGGGCATGTCCATCAAGGACCTCATCTCGGGGTTCCACGACGGGCTGAAGGGCGTGGTGCTCGGCTGCGTGATCCTCCTCCTCGCCGTCACCATCGGCGGCATCAGCAGCGCCGCCGGCGGCGCCATCTTCCTGGTGGAGACCCTCGGCGAGGCGATCCCGTTCTTCATACTCCCGGTGCTGCTGCAAGTGCTCACGATGCTGATCGCGTTCTCCACCGGCACCAGTTGGGGGACCTACGCGGTGGCGTTCCCGCTCGCCATGCCGCTCGCCTGGGCGGTCGCGACGAGCCAGGGCCTGTCCCACCCGGAACTCTTCATGACGCTCTGCTTCGCCGCGGTAATGGACGGCAGCGTCTACGGGGACCAGTGTTCGCCGATTTCGGACACCACCGTGCTGAGCTCGGTCTGCACGGGGTGCGACCTGATGGACCACGTCAAGACGCAGATTCCTCAGGCGTCGGTGGCGGCGGGGCTCGCGGCGATCTGCTGGACGGGGGTCGCGCTGCTGACCGCCTGACAGGACCCGGGATACGCGTTCGCGAGCAGGCCGCCGCGGCTGAAGAAGTCCGGGCGCGCGCGGCCGGCGTCCATCACCCGAACGAGGTCGCCGCCCTCGTCGAACTCGGCGACGGTGCTGAAGGCGCTGATCGCCGGGTCGGTGGAGAAGCCGTAGCGGAGATCGGCCGACACGAGTCCGCGGTCGGTCGGGACGTGGTGCACCCAACCCATCGCGAACCACTCGAAGATCCGCCCTTCCCGGGAATCGCGCCACGCCGCAACCGTTGCGTCGGCGAGCCGCGGTGCGGCCGACCAGACGATCGGGCACGGGCGCCACATGGACACGAAGCCCGCGAGAACCTCTGCGTCGGTGCGCACGACGACCCTCCGGTAATGCACCTGGAGGAAGGTCGGAAACGCGGCCACTTCGGCGTGCTCGACGCCCTCGGCGCGCAGTTGCGCCCGCGCGGCGTCCGCCGCCGCCTCGTTCAGGTACCAGGCGTACCCCAGGTACGCGGTCGAGAGGCCGAGCGCCGTGGCGGACGCGGCGCGCCAATGCGGACGCCGCCACGCAACGACCACGCCGGCCAGCAGCACGACCGTGTACACCGGGTCGATGATCGACATCGCCCAGATCGCGAAACGCGCGTCCGAAAATGGCTGCAGGAGCTGCGTCCCGTAAGGCGTCGTCAGGTCGAGCAATGGGTGTGACAGGAGCGCCAGGGTGAGTGCCAGCACCCAGGCCCGGAGCCGCTCCGTCCCGCCGCGCCGCTTCTCGCACCGCCACGCGAGGTAGCCGAGCAACGGCCCGACCACCGGCGCGAAGAACAGCGAGTGCGTGATGCCGCGGTGCATCCGCATCTGGTCGAAGGAGTCCCCAGACAAGGACCACAGGACGTCGAGATCGGGGATGCCCCCGGCGACCGCTCCCATCGCCAGGGCGCGGACGCCGAGCGTGCGATGCGCCGAGGCGTGCGCGACCACGGCGCCGAGCGCCGCTTGAGAGACCGGGTCCATTCCCGAATACTAACCGCTCCCCGTATCCGATCCCGCTATTCGCGCGAGCGGCCGCCCATCGCGTTCGCCAGCGTCGAACCCGCCAGGAAGGAGGAAACACCGCATGGCCGAATACGAAAACCTGTACGTGGACCGCGTCGGCACCGACGATCGCGTCGCCCGCATCACGCTGAATCGCCCCGAGAAATTGAACGCCCTCTCGCAGGAACTGCTGTACGAGTTCAACGACGCCCTGCACGACCTCGAGGCGGACCACACGGCGCGCGTCATCATCGTGCGCGGCGAGGGCCGCGCGTTCAGCGCCGGCTACGACCTCACGCCCGCCCGCGGCGGCGCGGACGCGGTCGTCCGCCAGCATCGCCGGCTCGACGACAAGGGCCGGCGTCTCCTGATGGGGATCCGGACCGGGATGCAGCAGATCAGCGACATCCACCTCTACTTCTGGAACATGGCGAAAATCACGATCGCGCAGATCTCGGGCTACGCGGTCGCGGGCGGCTGCGAACTCGCCATGATGGCCGACCTCGTCGTCGCCGCGGAGGACGCGCAGCTCGGACACCCGGGGCTCCGCGGGCTCGGAACGTCCCGCACCGGCGTCATCTGGCCCCTGGTGATCGGCATGCGCAAGGCCAAGGAGCTCTACTACACCGGCGAGAACGTCACCGGCAAGGAGGCGGAGGAGATCGGCATGATCAACTACTCCTGGCCGAAGGAGGAGCTCGAGGAGAACACCATCGCCTTCGCGGACCGCATCGCCAACATGTCGGCCGACCACCTCGCGATCCTCAAGGTCAACATGAACCGCTTCTACGAGAACATGGGGATCTATTCGTCCGTGCGCACCTCGACGGACCTCGACGCCGCCGCGCAGTTCACCGAGTACTCGTACCAGTGGCAGGACCACATGCGCGAGGAGGGCCTGCAGGGCGCCCTGAAGTGGCGCGACGGCCCGTACCGCGGGACGGACACGTACAAGAAGAAGGACGATTGAACCGCCGGACCGAGCGCGGTCACGAGGCTGCCTCATGACCCGAGCCCCCCATTTCCGTTAGGCTGACCGATAGGGCCGCCCGGACCCGATCGTACCGAGGCGCTGCCTGGCTGAGAACAGCGGCAACTCCGAGGTATCGGCATGGAAGACGCGAGCGCCTCCAGGACTCCGGCCGGGGATGTATCCGACCACCTGCGTTACGCGGTGGACGAGGACACCCCCACCCTCCTGACCCTCGGGCTCTCCGCCCAGGTCGTGACGGTGGTGCTGACCGGGATCATCCTGATCCCCATCATCGTGCTGACCGCGGCCGACCGGAAGGAGTTCATCGAATGGGCGGTGTTCGCGACGCTCCTCGTGAGCGGGCTCGCCACCATGCTGCAGGCGCGCCCGATCGGCGCATTCGGCGCGGGCTATCCCCTTTACATGGGCACGTCCGGCGCGTTCATCGCCGTGTGTACGGCGGCGGCCGCCGTCGGCGGCCTGCCCCTTGTCGCGACCCTGGTGGCGTCTTCCGCGCTCATTCAGTTCCTGTTCTCGGCCCGCCTCTCGCTGTTTCGCCGCCTGATCACGCCCACCGTCGGGGGCACCGTCATCCTCCTCCTCGCGGTGACGGTGTTTCCCATCGCGACCGACATGCTGGTCCGCCTGCCCGCGCACGTGGACCCGGACTCCGTCGCCGGGCCCACGGTGGCGTTCGCCACGTTTGGCGTCATCGTGCTGATTTCGCTCTACTCCCGCGGCGCCGCCCAACTCTGGGCGCCGCTGATCGGCATACTCCTCGGTACCGTGATCGCCGGGGCCGGGTTCGGCATGCTCGACTGGACGCCGCTTCGCGACGCGCCATGGTTTGGCCTGCCCAACGCCAACTGGCCCGGCCTCGACCTCGAGTTCGATGGGCGCTACTTCGGCCTGCTGATCCCGTTCGCGATCGTAACCGTCATCGGCGCCATCGAGACCTACGGCGACGCCATCGCCATCCAGCGCGTGACGAACCGCGGCGCCGTGCCGGTGGACTTCCGCGCGGTGCAGCGCGCCGTGAACGCCGACGGCGTCGGGAACCTGGTCTCGGGTCTCGCCGGCACGATGCCCAACACGACCTACTCCACCAGCATCTCCATCGCCGACCTGACCGGCGTCGGCGCGCGCAAGGTCGCCTTCTACGGCGGCATCCTTATCCTGATCACGGCCTTCGTGCCGAAGATTCCCGCTCTGCTGCGCCTCGTGCCGGACGCCGTGGCAGGGGCTTACGTCATGATCTTCATCGTGCTGCTGTTCCGCCAGGGCGTCCGCATGGTCACCACGGGCGGCTTCGGATACGAGAAGGGGCTGATCGTGTGCATCTCGTTCTGGGTCGGCCTCGGGTTCCAGACCGGCGTCATCTTCCCCGACCACCTCCCCGACTGGTCGCGCGGCGTCCTCGACAACGGCATGGCCGCCGGGGGTCTCGTCGCGATCCTCCTCACCTCTCTCATCGCGCTCAAGACGCGCAGCAAGCGCGCAGTGCTCGAACCTACGATGGCGTCCCTCGCGACGCTCGGCGATCTGGTCTCCACCTCCGCGGCGAACGCCGGCTGGGACGAGTCGGCGACGCAACGGCTGCACCTCGCCGGAGAGGAAGCCTTCCTCTACCTGATGGAACGGCAGGAGGAGCAGGGCGCGCAGTCACGGGTGAGCGTGTCCGTGCGACCGCACGAGAACGCCCTGCAGCTCGAGTTCCTCACCGGCGCCGGGATCGACAACCTCGAAGAACGCCTGAGCACGATCGACCCGGAGCGCACGGAGATCGCCGACGCTGGCCCGCGCATCCTCGGCCACCTCGGCCAGGTACGGCACGAGCAGTTCTACGACCTCGAGGCGCTCACGCTGACGGTGGAGAGCAGACCGCTCGCCTGATCCTGTGCAGGGCGACCCTCGTGGTAGCCCGCGCCGGCACGATCCAGGTGCGCTGTACGTCCCAAGCGCCGTCACGCGAGCTTCTCGATACCTGCAACTGGACACGCCCACCTTGCTTTCCCACTGCATCGGCGATAGGGATGCCGCTGTGTTGGCTGGTGGGAGGGGGACGCGATGAGGACCGTGGATCGCGCGGCCGAGCCGGCGTCCCGGATACCGCTCCAGGGGCCGACCAACACAGGACTGATGTACTCCGACACGGGTGGCGATGGTCCCGTGGTCGTGTTCCTCCACGGCGTGCTGATGAATGGCACGCTTTGGGATTCCGTCGTGCACGACCTGCAGCCGGGGTATCGGTGCATCGTCCCGGAGTTGCCCTTCGGTGCGCACTCCCGGCCGATGCCGGTGGCGGCGGACCTCGCGCTGGGTGCGCTGGCCATCCGCATTGCCAGTTTCCTCGAGGAGCTGCAACTGCGGGACGTCACGCTCGTCTGCAACGACTGGGGCGGTGCCCAACTGGTCGTCTGGCCCGGCGGCTCGCAGCGGGTAGCTAACGTCGTGCTGGTCTCGTGCGAAGCCTTCGAGAACTACCCACCCGGGGTGCCCGGCCGGCTGCTGCGCGGCAGCGCCTTCGTCCCCGGCGGCATCTTCCTCGCGGCGCAGTCCCTGCGCCCGCGCTGGATTCGGCACCTGTCGTTCACATTCGGCCGCCTCTCGAAAAACGGCGTTCCCGACAACCTCTTCCTGAGCTGGATCGCGCCCGCGTGCCGCGACCGGAAGGTTCGGCGCGACCTCGGCAAGTACCTGCGCGCGGCACCCACCAGGGCGCAGCTTCTGGACTGGGCGGAGCGGCAGCGCGCGTTCCGCGGGCATGTCCTGATCGTGTGGGCTCGCGAGGACACGCTGATGCCCCCGTCCCACGCGGAACGCCTGGCCGCACACTTCGAGAACGCCGAGCTGGTGTGGGTCGATGACAGCCGCACGCTCATCCCGATCGACCAGCCAGCGACTCTCGCGCGTCACCTGCGGTGCTTCCTCGAGGCCCACGCTTCGACGTAGCGTCGCGGGGCCGCGCGACGCGTGCCGCGAGCGGACTTGAGTGCGACCGCTCATCGGACCGGCCGATTGACATCGAGGTCGACAGCCCGCGCGGGAGTCAGTCGACGCCAAGGCGGCGAAGTTACTTCGCCCTTTCCGCGAACGCTACGAGCGCGACCGCGTCGTAGATGGCGAACGCCCCCCGGCTCGTGAGGCAGCCGTGCACGCACTCGCCGGGCGGAACCTCGCGCCACTCCGGCGCCGGCCAGCCGGCGACGCCCACGCGCGCGATGTCGGTGAGGCGAACGGGCCTGGTTACTGTATATGTAGACAGCAACTTCGCATCGAGTTGCACACCATCGCGATCGCGCACTCGCAATCCACCGCCGTTGCCCTGTCCCGCGAACAGCCACCCGCGCTGGCAGCGGTTAGGTCCTTTTATCCCACGAGCAGTCCAAGGACGGGCAGGACCATGACGATGACGAAGACGCCTGCCAGACCCCAGGTCAGCCATCGTTTCGGGTAGCGCACCCAGTGGAACAACAGCCAGGAGAACGCCAGCGCCTGACCCATCGTCTCGATGTGACCGGCGCCAAGATGAACGCTCAGCGGCAGCGTCGTGTAGATCAACCCTTCTATCGAGCCGGGCGCGGGCCCGAACGTCGACAATGTGCCGACCACGACCAGCACGACCCACATCGTCAACCAGCCGTATCGCCGACCGAAACACTGGTCGCGCAGCAGGTAGAAGACCACGCCGAACAGCAGTCCTCGAACCGGCTGGAACAAGGGCCCCGCCATGACCATCGGGTCGTCCGGCGACCGCATGAGACCAGCAAGCGGCTCCTCGACAAGAGCAGTCCCATAGTCGAAGAGCGTGAAGGCCAGCACGCCCGCGCAGAAGTACGTCACCGTGTGCACGATGGCAGATCTCGCGAGGACGCCCGGCAGGGTCAATCGATATGCGTCCGTCACGGTTTGCCCGGGCCAGTTGAGGGTCGGAGGGTACTCGAAACGCGGGCAATCGTCAGTGTCGTCCCATCCGCAGCGCATCGCCACGCAGAGTCGAAGCCGGCCAGGCGCGGAAGCCCGTCCGCTACAGGTCCGCGCTCAGCCGCACGTAGTAGCTGCCCCCGTTGAAGCCGCTTGGGTGGTTCAGCGGGTAGTCGGCCCCAAGATAACCGGACACCCCTGCAAACCGGTGTTTGTCGGGTTGTCGGTCCAGGAGATTGCGTGCGCCGAAGGAGACGGCCCAGGTCTCCGTGACCGCCCAACTCAACTCCGCGTCCAGCACCATCACGGGATCCGTCTCGATCGAGCAGGACTCGCAGTTGAACAGATGCTCGTACACGTCGCCGTAGTGGTTCAGGCGGGCGAGTGCCGTCCACGCGCCGCGGGCGTAGTCGAACGTAAGCGTCGCGCGGGTGTCCGGCAGCCCGTCTTCGAGCTCCCTGGCGCCGGCGGCCGACAGTGTCACGCCTGGGTCCGTGATGTCCGTCTCGGTCACGTTCGCCGCCAGGGTCAGACCCGCCCGGCCTCCACCCAAGTCGAAGTCCGTGTCGATGACGAGGCCCACGCCGGTGGTCTCGCTGTCGATGTCGTTGACGAAGAACGTCACGGCGGACACGGTCTGCGCCCCGAGGACGGCCGCGGCGACCAGGTCGGCGCGGTCGCGGGCACTCAGGTTCTGCTGGGTGAGGGCGATCCTGCCGTCCACCTCGATGCGGAACCAGTCGAGCGTCACGCGCAGCGGCCCGACCGAGAACACGGCGCCCGCAGTCCAGTTGACGGACTCTTCCGGCTCCAGTTGCCGGCCGCCCTTGAGCATCGCCACCGGGCTGGTCGGCGGTAGGGTGAGCGACTCGACCAGCATGCCGTCCACGAAGGTCGTTGCCGCGCGGCGCAGGTTGCTCTGTCCGATGGACGGCGCGCGGAAGCCGGTGCTGAGGGTGCCGCGCAACGCGAAGTCCGGCGTGACCTGGAAGCGGGTCGCGAACTTGCCGTTGGCCGTGGAACCGAAGTCGCTGTAGCGCTCGTAGCGCGCCGCGCCGTCCACCAGCCAGCGGTCGGTGAGATCGACGTCGAGCTGCACGTAGGCGGAGTAGCTGTCGCGGCTGAAGCGACCCGCCACGTCCGCGCTGAACCCCTGGAAACCGTTCGATCCAACGGAAAAGCCCTGCGTCTCGAACCCGCCCGGCGCCCAGGACTCCGTGTCCCCGGCCACCATCTCGAACGTTTCCTTGTGGTGCTGGGCGCCGAAGGCCACGTGCAGGTCGGACGCGGCCCCCATCCCAACGGGGAAGGCGAAGTCCACGTTGACGAGGCGTTCGAAGTTGACCTGCTCGCCGAGATCGAACGCCGTCGGCGTGTTCGGGCCGTAGGAGGCGTTGACGGTCTTGCGAATCCGGTACACCACCTCGTTGCGACCCGCCGAGACGCTGAAGTCGTAGGCGAGCCCATTCGCCCTCGCGCCGCGCCAGCCGACGACGACGGAAGCGTCGCTCACTTCCCCGCCGAAGCGCGGCGTGAAGCCGCTGGGGACCGTGGAGGTGTA